>CAJMOV010000025.1 GCA_905215125.1 uncultured bacterium
CGCTGCGGGTGATGCGCATGGTGCCGGCCACGCCGGTTATAGTCAGCACGGTAATGGGCATCAGCATGTGTTCCCATCCGCCGGCGCCCGAGGTGGGAAGCCAGGCCAGCTTTACGGCAAACAGCAGAATCATCATCAGCGAGAGCCAGAACCCCGGTACGGAACAACAGACCAACGCGACTACCGTACAGGTAATGTCCAGCTTGGAGTACTGCCGAATGGCCGACAGGATTCCAAGCGATATCCCGATGGCCGAACTAAGGACAATGGATATGATGGTCAGCTTGAGCGTGGTGGGAAAGCGGGTAAGGACCTCGTCGACAACCGGCTGCCTTGTGCGGTAAGAATCCCCGAAATCGAATTCGGTGACAATGCCTTTTACATAATTGAAAAAGCGGGTAAAGAATGGCTGATCCAGGCCAAGCTCTTTGTTAAGGGCCTCAATCTGCCACGGCTCGGCGTTGATACCCAGCATGACCGTAGCCGGATCGCCGGGGGTGAACTGCATAATGCTGAACACCATAAAAACGACACCGAATAGAATGGGAATCGTAACCAGAATACGCTTTACTATATAACCCAGCATTGGCTTTCTCCTTTCAAAAAGCGTGCGGATACAGTAGACGTCCGGCTGCGGCCGCGAAGAGCCGTGGCCGGACGTCCGGTTAGTGCGGTGCGTTACTCGGTCCAGTAAAGGCGCTCAACTTTCACCTTTAGGAGGTCGGGACGCGTGTACACCAGATTTTCCTTTTTCACAATAGCATACTGTCCCAGGCCCACGCCGGTCACGGGCTGCTCTTCAAACAGCAGGGTGTAAAGCTCAGTATAAATCTCCTTGCGTTCGTTAAGATCAGCCGTGGTTTCTGACGCACGAATCAGCTCGTCTACTGCTTCGTTGCTGTAATCGCCGCACGGGAACGGCATGGACTTCAGTTCTGGGCTGTAATAGTTCTTGGTCTGATAGCTCATGTCCAGCGTTTCTGTGGAAAGGCCAAAGCAGAGCATCTGGTAGTTCATGGCAAAGATATTGTCGTACAGGGTATTCTGTTCCAGGATTTCGATATCAAACTCAATACCGACCTGCGCCAGCTGCTGTTGAATCGCGATGGCGCCTTTTTCTTGGCTGGCCTGAATGATGACAGGCAGTTCCAGTTTAAAGCCGTCGGGATATCCCGCCTGCGTCAGCAGCTCCTTGGCTTTTTCCACATCATAGGTATAATGCGGAAGATCGTCATAATCGGGTGCGGCAGCCTGCTTTTCGGAGTAGTAATAATCCCACACCTTGTACTTGCCTTCGGCTACAATGATGTTGTACGACTCACGGTCAATCGCATATGCCACGGCCTGACGTACGAGCTTGTTGTCAAAAGGCGCTCTCCCGCAGTTGTAGAGAATCAGCTCAACGCCGTCGCTGTCCACCCAGTCGACCGTGAAGCCCGGCATCGACTCAAAGGGGATGGCGTCGGTCGGCTTGACGCCGGCCACAAAGTCTACTTCACCGGCCTCAAGGGCCATTGCCATGGTCTGCTGGTCCTCGATGATTCGGTAGTTGATCTTCTTGATGGCCGGTTCGCCCTGCTCCTTCCACTTGAAGTAGTCTTCGTTGAGCGACAGGTAAAAGTTGTTGTATCCGTCGTATTCGTCCACTTTATAAGGTCCGGTGCCGACCGGATAATAGCTGTGTTCTTCTCCTAGCTCAGTGACTGCTTTTTCATTGATCATCTCGATGGAAGACAATGCTACGAGGAAATAAACATTTGTATCCGGCGCATATACCTCCACTGTGTAATCGTCAATGGCCTTAGCGCCGGAGATATACTGCGTGTGCCCTGTCCAGAAGGGGAAATTAGCCAGGTTGGTTAGTGTGTATACGACATCCTGCGCGGTAAATTTTTCTCCGTTGTGGAAGTATACATCGTCACGGAGAGTAAAACGAGCGGTTTTCAAATCGTCGGAGATATCCATGCTTGTGGCGAGCTCCATTTGGTACTCGCCGTCTTCCATTTCAATCAAGGTGTCAAATACGTTGGCAGTAATGTACTGTTCCTCGCGTGAAAATGCATTCATCGGTTCAATGGACTTGAGAGAAACTGAGAGGCCTATGACAACGTCATCCTTGGAAGAAACGTTGCCATTTGTGCTCGGATCCTGGTTAGAAGACGAGTTGTCGCCGGAAGAGGGATTCGCCGGGTCGTTTGCGTCATTACAGCCGGCTGAGATTGCAAAAAGCATTAGAATAGCCAGCAGCAGGGATATGCGCTTTTTCATGTTTCTCCATCCTTTCATTTTGCTTGTTGGGAAACCCAACGTTATGCTGATACAGTATCATCATAATCCCATCAAGTCAATAACTTTTATTAAAATTTTTGAGTTAAAATAAAAAATGAGTTAAAATACACAATATTTTGCAATAAAACTATATTTAGTGCACAAAGGGCTTTAAGGAATCCAAAAGGGAAATTATGAGATATGCACTACAAAGCTGTATAATGATCACGTTTTTAACTCAAAAATATGATAGGCAAAGACTTTGAGGGGAGGGATGAAAGGTGCTTAACTGTCTAGGACATTCTAATGAAACTATCGGAGATATATGATTTATGATTCTGGCTATCGGCAGGTATAAACAGACGTAATTTCCATTGAAAAGACATACGGCAAAGGCCCGAAACCAATATCCTTTCGGGCTTTTGCCGTATTGAATAAAATATATCTGAACTTGTAGCTTGCGAAATTTTTAGGGTAATATTAAAAAATTGCGCGGTTTTTTACATTAGCAGTGAGAAAGTCGCCCTTCAGGCGTTGCCCAGATTTGCTCGGTATACACACGCCTAATCTGGAGCTTTGGGATACTCAACATGACCGATGCTCAATGCACATGTTAAAGGACACTGGAACGGGAATAATATAATTAAAGCTCAAAAAATGTTTTAATATTTTATAATTTTTACTTATTAATCTCTATAAAACCTTGGGCGTCTAGTTTGCTTTCAAAAAAGTCTCGATTCGGTTTAAACCAGATAATGCGAAGGTAATTTTCAGCACATCTACCGCCTATTGTACACCAATAAAAACAGGTGACAGCTGTGCGTTAAAATTCACCCGAATCGATTAGGGATGTGCAGCGGGGCACCGACCTGCAGGATTTTTATTCTTCCAGGCAGAGCAGGCGGACGTATCCCGCCAGCCGCTCGGCTTCGGCCGGCGTCATATCGGCCGGTACGGTGACGACGGCCTCGACGCCGAGACGCAGACGGAAGCGGGACGTTATCAGCTGTACGCCCTGCGGAGCGGGCGCTGCAGGAGTCGGAAGCGGCTCGCCCTGTGCAAGACAGCGTATCTCGTCGGCAAAATCGGTCAAGGTGACGGCGGCGCGGCGCGTGCGGCATTTTGTTTGCAGCGGCTCGGACAGGTCGTAACGGTTCAGGGTGGCGAGACACCGCGCCGGGCGCTGGTGGGGCCAGCCAGCGAAATCAGGGGCGTAATAATAATCCCCCTCCAGTTGAAAGACATAGATTTTTTTCAAAATATCGGGGTCGGGAACCAGGACATAATCGCCCACTTGCATGCGGTTAACCAGCATATCGCAGGTAAACAGGCATTTGGATAACTCGGAAGCATCATAGGTGTAGCTCTCGTTGATGGCCCGGCGGATGGCCTGTTGATCCTTGCCGGAAAGATCGCCGGTGGCCGGCCAGCCGATAGCGATGACATTCATTTCCCGCCATTTGTCCACAAGGCGGCGGTTTTCGCCGGGGTTTGCACGCAGCAGAAAAGCGTTTGACATGTAAAAATCCTCCTTACAATAAATTGTTCTTTAAGACATATTATAGCACGGATGCTGGATATGTCAAGCTATATTTTTCTATTTTATAGGATTTAATAGACGGTATATGGGGTTATATTTGCGTTATAACCTCGGAGTATTACTATTTATTTACGATTTAACAGTTTTTTATATGTCTTATCCATCAAAACGGCCCCAATCGGCGCTGTAATTAAAATAGATAATACGGCGACGGTCAGCACAATATTGCCGCAAGACAGGCCCATGGCCAGCGGTATTCCACCGATAGCGGCCTGCACCGTCGCCTTTGGCAGATAGGCGATGACGCAGAAAAGCCGCTCGCGGCGATCAAGCGGCGTGCTGGCAAGGCAGACGAGAACGCCCAGAGCGCGAAACAAAAGGGCGGCAAAAATAAGCAGGACGGCCGCGCCGCCGGCAGCAAAAGCATATTTCAGGTTGACGGTGGCGCCGACCAGGACAAAGAGCACAATTTCCCCTGCCGCCCAGAGCTTTTGGTATCCCTGCCCCAAGCGGACGGGTAGATCGTCGGGCGTCCTTTGTAGCGCGATTCCGGCGCACATGACGGCGATCAGGGCAGAGAAAGGCAGACCGAGGTCATCTTCCGCCGCAACAAGAAGAAAGGAAAGGCTCATCAGCGTCAGTATGGCCTGCACCGCATCCATTTGGACGCGCCGGAAAAGCCGGCCTGCAAGCAGCCCCAGCGCAAGCCCGGCCACAATGCCCAGCGCGATGGACAGGGGGATGTCGAAAAAACTGGCGGCCGTCACCGCGCCCGATTGGGCGAAGCTGGTAAAGACGGAAAAAAGGACGAGTACAAAAACGTCGTCGACAGAGGCGCCGGCCAGGATAAGCTGCGGGATGCTTTTGCTACAGCCGTAACCCTCATCCATCAGCTTGAGCATCCGCGGTACGATAACGGCGGGCGACACCGCGCCGACAACTGCCCCCAGAATGGCGGCTTCCGCCACAGTTATACCAAGAAGGCGCGGGGCTAAAAGCGTCATACCGGCGATTTCAAAACCAGCCGGTATAAAGCACATAAGCACAGCGGGTCGCCCGACCCGTTTGAGATCGGCGATGTTTAGCGAAAGCCCCGCACGGGTCAGGATGATGATGAGAGCCAGCTTGCGCAGGTCGGCTGAGATGCCAAGCAGCGAACTGTCTAGCAGGTTGAGTGCATAAGGCCCGATAGCGGCGCCGGCCACAAGCATGCCGATGAGAGGAGGGAGGCGAAGCATACGGCACACCTGCGCGGCCGCCATGCCGGATAAAAAGAGAACGGCGAGACTGAAAAGCATAATAACCTCCTAAGCGTACAAAAAAAGCCGATGGCTCTGCAATATGCAGAAGCCATCAGCTTTTCAGCGGTTTCAGCCGAGGCTGCGGGAGAGCTTCATTCCCGTTGGGTATTGTACCAGACGCCTCCGCGCGCGTCAAGGCTAGCATTGACTGATTTTGACCCGTTTTCCCATGTCGCCAAGGGCGCGGGAGAGTCGCTTGATGAGATCGCTTTTGAGACCAAAATCAATACTCAGTCCGTCATGCGCGTGGTTGACGGCTTGGCCGTAAAACAGGTTGACGTCGGTCGCTTCCTCAAACAGGTAACGGGCCAGCAGGGAGACGCCGTCCGTCCCGCGGTTGACGCGCAGGGAAAGCAGGTTGTTGACGGCGTATTGTTCCGCAAGCTCGACGACGGCCTGCAGGGTGATGATGCCCTCGGTGACGAGATCCACCCCTTCCATCCGGGCGATGGCGGGCACTTCCGGCGTGCCGCTTTCCAGCACAGGAGAAACAGGCCGGCCCAGGTAACGGGAGACGACTTGGGCCGTCGTCCCCCCGCAGATAATGTGCGAGCCTTCCTTGGAAAAGAAGACGCGCAGGATCTTTTCGTCGTCCTCCGGTCGGAACGGAGGGCCGATCATCACATTGACCATCTGCCGCTGCCGCACCTTAAATACCAGCGCCGTGATGTCGTCGTCCGGCGAATCGAGACAGAGGGAGACGCCCGCGTCGACCAGCCGCGCTGCAAGATACTGCGGGGACATGTCGGGCGTATACTCCCGCTCTAAGAATTCAATGACTTCTTCCCGCGGCCAGCCGTTGGGCATCAGCTTGCCCAGCCCGGCGTTTGTGACGCCGTCGCTCATCATGACGATGATATCGTTTTCCTGCAGCAAAATGTCGCTTTCATGGATTTCCTTTTCCCCGATAAAGCGCACCGAAGAGCTGTACGGCCTGTTTTTGCCGCCCCGCAGCAAAATGGCGGAGGGATTGTCATACTGCACCAAATGGACCTGCTCCTCCTCCAGCTGCAAAAGGGTAAAGGTCGAATAGGCCAGCCGGCGCTGCTTGCACATGGGCAATGTGGTCGCCACCGTTTCAATACATTCGTCGACCGGCAGGCGGCGGGACATCAGGGTGGATAAAATCGTGGCCGTCAGCGTTGATAAAATATTGGCCTTGACGCCGCTGCCCAGCCCGTCGGATAAAACGGCCGTCATGCGCTCGCCCCGTCGCACGATGCTGACCGAATCGCCGCACAGCGATTCGTCGTGCTTGTTGACGCTGGCGCGGCCGTATTCCAAATACAGATTTTCCATTGCCGCAGCCCCTTATTGCTCGTCGTTTTCCATCATGACTGCTTCCTTGAGCTCGGAGACGGCGATTTTGGTCTCGGCGGCCGATTCGCCCAGCAGGGATGCAATTTCATGCACCAGCTGCAGCTGCCTTTCCACAATGTCGTCGGCCATGCTGGCCACCTGGGCCTTATGCTGCTTGAGCTGATTTTGCTTCTGTTTTTCCCGGGTAATATTTTTCATGATGCAGATGATGATGCCACTGCTCTGGTCAAAGAAGAAGGACTGGTGCAGATACAGGTTATATTCAGCCAGGAAAGCGTACTTCTGCGCCGTTTGCTTTTTGCCTGCTATCATGTCGACAAAATCAAACTCGTCCATTATGCGGCTGACCGGCTGGCCCAAAACGTCCTTGGGGGTGACGGAAAACATCTCGCACGCGGCATTGTTGATCTGTTGCACATGCAGGTACAGATCGACGGCGACAATGGCGCTGGGCGTAATGTTGATGATCTTGTCGGAAAAGGATTCCGCCCGCTTTTTCATATAGGGCATACACATGGTGATTTCCGCCCTGCCCATGTGGACGGCGACGGCCTTGGCCCGGCAGGAGGGGTAACCGCACATGCCGCAGTTGAGCTCGTCCTCGACGCTCTCCTTGCCCATTTTTTTAAAGATGGCGGCGATCTGCGCCTCGGTCGGCATGGCATAACACACCTGCTCGTCGCGGAAGGACGTCGTCAGGTCATCGCCGGACGGCAGATCGAAGTCGGCGGCCGGCTTCTGCCCGGGGGTGACGGCGTCGCGCGCAACCTGCAGGCTGGCGGCCAGAAGCGATGCGTCCCGTTTGCGGAAGACGGGACCGCCGACGCACCCGCCGGTGCAGAAGTTCATTTCCACAAAGCAGCCGGGCAGCTTGCCCGCGGCGATGTCGCGCAAGGCGCTCATGCAGCTTTCGTTCCCATCGACCGCAAGATAGGTGCAGCCGTTGTCCTGCGCCATGGTTTTCAGGATTCCACCCGCTACGGGGAAAAAGCGGGACAGGCGCGTGTCCTGCGCATGTGGCGGATCGATTTCGATATGGCTGTCGGCAAGCCAGCCCTCCAGCTCGCTGAAGGTGACGGCGTATTCCAGCGCTGACGCTTCCTCCTGACATTCCGCTTTTTTGGAAATGCAGGGGCCGATAAAGACGACGGCGGCGTCCGGCATACGGGAGCGGATCAGCCTTGCGTGGGCCTGCATGGGGGTTAAAATGGGGGCCAGATAGGGGATGGCCTCGGGACAGTGCTTACGCACATAGGCGTTGACCGTCGAACAGCAGGAGGAAACGTAGGTTTTGCCCGGGTGCTCACGCACCAGACGCTCATATTCCGTTTTGACAAGGTAAGCACCCTCCGCCGTCTCAAAGGCGTCGGAAAAGCCCAGCCCCATAAGCGCGCTGCGGAAAGAGGAAAAGCCGCACCCGCTGAAATAGGCGATGTAGCTAGGGGCTACACTGGCCACGACAGGCCGGCCGCTGCGGATGAGCTCGCGTACCTGCGCGACGTCGCTGACGTCGTGCTTGAGGTTCTGCGGGCAGACCACCGTGCAGTTGCCGCACAGGATGCAGTCGCGCTCGACGACCATAGCCTTCTGGTTTTTGACCTCAATGGACTTGACGGGGCAGACGCCGATACACTTGCAGCAATCTTTGCAGCTGACGCTTTCAAATTGCAGGATGCTCATGCACCCGTCCCCTCCAGCTGCGGCAGGATGCAGGAATGGAATAAATCCTCCGCGCCGTCCAGGCTGCACCCCAGGTGCAGCTTTTCCCCTATTTTAATGGTGACGCCGTTTTCGCACTGCCCCAGGCAGAACATGGGGAGGATGGCAACCCGATCCTCTACCCCGCTCTGCCGGGCAAGCTCCTGAAGGCGGGTTAAAATATGATAGCTGCCGCGCCGGTGGCAGGCGCTGCCGACGCATACGGAAACGGTTAACATAGCTGTGCCCTCCCTGTCGGTAAGAGTAAAACGCCGGAAGGCAAAAGGCAGCCCTCCGGCAGCGCCGCTTTATTGCACCTGCGGCAAAATGGTGGTTTTAAAGAATTCGCGCGCGCCGTTTGACGGCACGGAATAATGCTTTCCGTTTACCGAAACGGCAACCCCTTCGTTCTGACATTCCTTCAGGCAGAAGGAGGTTTTGAAGTCCAGCTTGTCATGCAGCTGATGCTGCTCGATCATTTGCTGAAAGGTCTGCACGACGTTGTAGCTGCCGCGCAGATGGCAGGCGGTGCCGATGCAAACGTTGACCTCGATCATTTTATTTCTCCTCCCCCGCATGGTAGTGGACGTGCAGCAGTTCGTGCACGCGGCCTTTGAGGATGCCGCTGTACAGCGACATCATGAGCGGGTTTTCCTCTGAGCGCTTGATGCTGCACAGCTTGTCGGCCGCGTACAGCCCGCCGCCGCGCTTGGCTTTTTCCGCGCGGTGGGCGAAGGGCTGGCCGCCGCCGTTGACGCAGCCGCCCGGACAGGCCATCACTTCGACAAAGTCAAAGTGCTCGCCTGCCTTGATGCGCTCGATGAGGGTGCTGGCGTTTTTCAGCCCGCTGACCACGCCGATGCGCACCTCCCTGTCGCCCACCATGACGCGGGCTTCCTTGACACCTTCCATGCCGCGCACGCCGGTGTAGGCGATACTCATCAGCGCGGCGCTCGATTTGTCATCGGCCAAGCGGCGCAGCACCGCTTCGGTGACGCCGCCCGTGACACCGAAGATGACGCCGGCGCCCGTCATGGTGCCGAAAGGCATGTCGACCGCCTCGGGCTGCAGCTCGTCGAAGACCAGGTTGGATTCCTTGATCATCCGCACCAGCTCCTGGGTGGTCAGCACATAATCGACGTTGGGCAGGCCGTCGACCTTGAACTCGTCCCGCACAGCTTCAAACTTCTTGGCTGTGCAGGGCATGATGGCGACATGCGTATGCCGGCGGCTGGACAGCTTATTCTGCTCGCGGATGACGGAAGCGAACATCTGCATGGGCGAGCGGCAGGTCGAGACGTTGGGAAGCAGCTCGGGGTATTTTTTCTCGCAATAGCTGACCCAGGCCGGGCAGCAGGAGGAAAACAGCGGCATGTCGTGCCCGCCTTCCTCAATGCGCGCCTGCAGCTCGTTGGCCTCCTCCAAAACGGTCAGGTCGGCGCTGGTAGAGGTGTCGAAAATCTCGTCGAAGCCCATGCGGCGCAGCGCCGCGACGATTTTACCCATGGAGTTTTCACCCCCGGCCAGGCCGAACTCCTGCCCCAGCGCGACGCGGACGGCCGGCGCAATCTGTACGCTGACCTTAACGTCCTTGTCGTCGAGAAGCTTCCAGACCTTGTCGACGTCGTTTTTAACGATGATGGCCCCCGTCGGGCAGACGGCGGCGCACTGGCCGCAGCCGACGCAGGAGGACTGCGCCAGCGGGATGTCAAAGGCGGTGCTGATGGTCATTTTGCTGCCGCGGTGGGCGAAGTCGATGGCGCCGACGTTCTGCACCTCGTTGCACATGCGCACGCAGTCGCCGCACAGGATGCACTTGTTGCGGTCGCGCACAATGCTGACCGACGAGGTCTCGAGGTCAGGCTTGGCCGCCGTATTGGGAAAGCGCACGTCGCCTAAGTTGAAGCGCTTGGCCAGCGACTGCAGCTTGCAGTGGCCGTTGTTTTCGCAGGTTGTACAGTCGCGGCAGTGGTTGGCCAGCAAAAGCTCCAAAATAACGCGGCGGTAGCGGCGCAGCCGTTCGGTATTGGTACGGATGCTCATACCGGCGCGCGGCGGGGTCGAGCAGGCGGCGTCCAGCCCGCCCTTTTCGTTTTCCACCATGCACATGCGGCAGGCGCCGTAAATGGAAAGCTCGGAATGATAGCAGAAGGTGGGGATGTCGATGCCCGCCTTGCGGATCAGCTCAAGCAGGTTTTTCTCCCCGTTGATTTCAACGGGGATACCGTCTATCGTCATAAACTCCTTGTTGGCCATGGGTTAGTCCTCCTTGATCGCATGGAACGGGCAGGTGCCGACGCATGCTTCGCACTTGATACACTTCTCCTGATCGATGACGAAGGGCTGCTTGAGGGTACCGGAAATGGCGCTGACCGGGCAGCCGCGCGCGCACTTGGAGCAGCCCTTGCAGATGGCCGGGTCGATGACGATGCGCTTGAGCTTGCGGCAGTTGCCCGTCGGGCAGCGCTTCTGATAGATGTGCGCCTCGTATTCCTCGCGGAAGTTTTTGATGGTGCTGACGACGGGCAGGGCGGCCGTTTTTCCCAGGCCGCACAGAGCCGTGTTGGAAATGGTGTCGGCCAGCTCCAGCAGCAGCTCGATGTCGCCGTCGCGCCCCTGGCCGGCGACGATGCGCTCGAGGATTTCCAGCATGCGCTTGGTGCCCTCGCGGCAGGGGACGCACTTGCCGCACGATTCGTTCTGGGTGAAGTTCATGAAGAAGCGGGCAACCTCTACCATGCAGGTATGGCTGTCCATGACGACCAGGCCGCCGGACCCTATCATGGCCCCCGCCTTTTTGAGCGAGTCAAAGTCAAGGGGCAGGTCGAGGTGCTCGCTCGTCAGGCAGCCGCCGGAGGGACCGCCGATCTGCACCGCCTTAAACTCGCCGCCGTCGCGCATGCCGCCGCCGATTTCAAAGATGATTTCGCGCAGCGTCGTGCCCATCGGCACTTCGATAAGGCCGGTGTTGACGATGTTGCCCGTCAGGGCGAAGGCCTTGGTGCCCGGGCTGTTTTCCGGGCCCATGGTTTTGTACCACGCCGCGCCCCGGTTGATGATGAGAGGGACGTTGGCATAGGTTTCGACGTTGTTGAGCACCGTCGGCTTGTCAAACAGGCCGTGCTCGACGGTGCGGGGGGGCTTGACGCGGGGCATGCCGCGCTTGCCCTCGATGGACGCCGTCAGGGCGCTGCCTTCGCCGCAGACGAAAGCGCCCGCGCCGCGGCTGATGTAGATGCGGAAGGAAAAGCCGCTGCCCAGGATGTTGTCGCCCAGCAGCCCGTAAGCCTCGGCCTGCTCGATGGCGCCGCGCAGGCGGCTGACTGCCATGGGGTATTCGGCGCGGACGTAGATGTAGCCTTCATTGGCGCCGCAGGCGACGCCGGCGATCATCATGCCCTCCAGCATACGGTGGGGGTCGCCTTCCATAATGCTGCGATCCATGAAAGCGCCGGGGTCGCCCTCGTCGCCGTTGCAGACGATATATTTCTGCTTTTCCTTCTGCCGCTTGACCTGCGACCACTTGCGCCCCGTCGGGAAGCCGCCGCCCCCGCGGCCGCGCAGGTTGGATTCGCTGATTTCGTTCACAATGTCGTCGCTCGTCATGTCGAACAGGGCCTTTTCAAAGGCCGTGTAGCCGCCGATGGCCAGATATTCGTTGATGGAGGTGGCGTCGATGTGCCCGCAGTGCTCCAGCACGACGCGGGTCTGCTTTTTGTAGAAGGGGATATCCTCCTGCTCCTTATGTACGGCGCCGTCCTTCTGGTAGGCCAGACGCTCAATGTGCTCGCCCTTGACGATGGTGCGGTCGATGATCTCCTCGCAGTCGTCCAGACGGACCTTGGTATACAGATACCCCTGCGGCTCGATGCGCACCAGCGGCCCCATTTCGCAGAAGCCATGGCAGCCGCTTTTTTTCATGCCGACGGCGTCGCCGTGCGGCTCCTTCTGCAGCTCGACCGAGCAGGGGACGCCCTTCTGCCGCATCAGCTCGACCAGCCGGGCGTAAATGTCCAGCGAGCCGCTGGACACGCAGCCGGTGCCGGCGCACACGAGGATTTTCTTCTGCTCAGCGCCTGCCGACGCCTCGTAGCAGGCGCGCAGCGCGTCGAGATCGGCTCTGGTCTTAAGCATTTTTCAGTTCCTCCCTCAGCTGGGCAATCAGCTCTGACGCTTTGTCCGGCGTCATGGCCGGGTGTACCTTGTCGTTGACGGTGAGAGCGGGCGCCAGGCCGCAGGCGCCCAGACAGGAGACCGTTTCGACCGTAAAGGCAAGGTCGTCCGTCGTCGCTTTCTTATCCGAAAGCCCCAGCTCGCTGCGCAGCCGCTCGAGGATGGGGATGGATTTTCTGACGTGGCAGGCCGTGCCGTCGCACACTTTGATGACAAAGCGCCCCTTGGGATCCAGGGAGAAGTTTTCATAAAAGGTCGCGACGCTGTAAAGCCGCGCCTCGCTGACGCCCAGCTTTTCCGCAAGATAGGGGAAAACCTCTCGCGGCAGGTAGCGGTAATGCTCCTGGATGCCCTGAAGAATGGCAATGACATTGCGTTCTTCCCGGCCGACTGCATCCAGGATGGCGTCCGCCCGCTCAAACAGTTCTTGGGTGTTCATGGTGGTCTCCTTTTTCACTCTTTTTATTGCACGTCTCCATCCGCCCCGCAGCCAGCCCGCGCCGTGCCGCCGATCCCCGTCTGCGCGCAGGCGCGACGCGCGCCTATGCGCGCGCGTATAAAAAAACCTCCCTATCGGCTGCAAAGCGGATAAGAGATGCTATCAATATTATTTTATCGAATAATGCTATCCACATTGTACAATTATTAACGGACGCTGTCAACCGCAATTTTAGGGCTTTCCCGGGTAAAACCCTCTTTTGCGCGCAAGGCAAAAACTTCTTGCTAGAGGCCGTTGACAATTTGCCCGACTCGTGGTATATTAAGGGTGTATTGCGGATGTAACGATTTATGCTCACATGTTTTTGTAAGCCATTGTTTCGTGTATGTCTTACAAAAGCATGTGGGCTTTTTCCTTCGCCTCCGAAGTACGATATTCTAAATGGGAGGTACCTTGCAATGAACACAGGTACGGTAAAGTGGTTTAACGAGGCCAAGGGCTATGGCTTCATCTCCAACGACAACGGCGGCGAGGATGTTTTCGTCCATTTCTCGGCCATCATCGCCGACGGCTTCAAGACCCTGGCCGAAGGCCAGAAGGTCACCTTTGACACCGAGCAGGATCCGAAGAGCACC
>CAJMOV010000026.1 GCA_905215125.1 uncultured bacterium
AAGCATGGGCCGGGGTGAAACTCCCGTGAGGTTGCAGCTAACAACCGCCCGTTTCAGCCTTATTTCTCATATCGTACAAGCCGGAGCGCATATTCTGTACTATGCCGCTAACCGGGAGGGAAAGAAGATGATTACCAAGTTACAACTTCAACAAATGAGAAATGTTGATATTACACAGGTTGACCGCAGCACTTTGGTTGATATTCGTAATATCCATATTGACAGTTCTTTGCCAGCAGCAAAGAAAATGCAAAGCTACTTTGAGCAGATTGTAAATCCATACTGTTTTCTTTGTGGTGATACACCCGTAAGAATACGGTTTGTCGCAGAGGATAGAACGCTAAAGCAATCATTGTGTGATTACTTTTTAAGTCTGAAATAACCGCCGACTTTCCCTAACTCTACGGGTAAAGACCTTGTGATTACGGGGCGAAAATGGTATAATTAACTCGTAATTATAGGGGGAAAGGAGGTATAATGCCCCGCATACGCAAAGACAAAATGGCACGCAGTTATGCAGAGCCGTTTTGGAAAATTGGGCTATACATTCGACTATCCAGAGAGGACGACAACGAGGACGAAAGCGAGAGTGTTATCAACCAAGAAAAGATACTCCGCGACTTTGTAGACAGCTATTTTGAGCCGGGAACCTATGTGATTGTAGACGTGTTTGCCGACGACGGATTGACAGGCACCGACACAGCGCGACCAAACTTCAAACGGCTTGAGGGCTGCATTGTCCGCAAAGAAGTAAACTGCATGATTATCAAATCCCTTGCACGCGGTTTCCGCAACCTTGCCGATCAACAAAAGTTTTTGGAGGAGTTCATACCCATTCACGGCGCAAGGTTTATTTGCACAGGCACGCCATTTATTGACACTTACGCTAACCCCCATTCTGCAAGCGGTCTTGAAGTACCTATTAGGGGAATGTTCAATGAGCAGTTTGCCGCGACCACTTCCGAAGAAATCCGCAAAACATTCAAGATGAAACGGGAGCGCGGCGAGTTCATAGGCGCGTTTGCCCCTTATGGCTACAAGAAAGACCCAAACGACAAAAACAGCTTGATTGTAGATGAAGAAGCAGCGGAAGTTGTCAAAAGCATTTACCATTGGTTTGTCAATGAGGGGTACAGTAAAATGGGGATTGCAAAGCGGCTTAACCAAATGGGAGAGCCGAACCCCGAAGCCTATAAGAAGAAAAAAGGCTTTAAGTATAACAACCCTAATTCCGACAAAAACGATGGTTTGTGGTCTGCCAGCACGATTGCAAGGATATTGCAAAATGAAGTTTATACGGGCGTAATGGTGCAAGGCCGTAACCGCGTAATAAGCTACAAAGTACACAAGCAGATCAACGTCCCCGAAGAAGAATGGTTTGTCGTCCCCAACACACACGAAGCGATTATTGACAGGGAAACATTCGAGAAAGCGCAAGCCCTACATAAGCGCGACACAAGGACAGCCCCCGGCAAACAGGAAGTCTATCTCATGTCCGGCTTTGTCCGTTGCGCGGATTGCAAAAAGGCCATGCGGCGCAAAACCGCCCGTGATATTGCCTACTACTCTTGCCGTAGCTACACCGATAAGAAGATTTGCAGCAAACATTCTATCCGGCAAGACAAGTTGGAAAACGCGGTATTGGCAGCGTTGCAAATGCAAATTGCCCTTGTAGATCGGCTTGCAGAAGAAATTGAACGGATTAACAACGCGCCTGTTATCAACCGGGAAAGCAAGAGATTATCCCATTCCTTGAAACAGGCAGAAAAGCAGCTAAAACAGTACAATGACGCTTCCGACAGCTTGTACCTTGATTGGAAAAGCGGTGAGATTACCAAAGAGGAATATCGCCGCTTGAAAGGCAAGATTGCAGAACAGATACAACAGCTTGAAGCGAACATCTCCTATCTGAAAGAGGAAATGCAGGTAATGGCTGATGGTATCGGAACCGACGACCCGTATCTAACCGCCTTTCTGAAATACAAAAACATTCAGAGCCTTAACCGCGGGATTATGGTTGAACTCGTAAAAGCGGTTTGGGTGCATGAGAACGGGGAAATAACGGTTGACTTCAATTTTGCCGACGAGTACCAGCGAATTATTGATTACATTGAGAATAACCACAACGTTATCCGAGTGATTGAGAACAAGGCAATCTAACGGCTTGCCTACTCAACACAAAGGAAAATCTAATGTTGTGCATAAATACACGGCTCTACAGGACCTGCCGGTACCGACGGCGCTGCCGGCGCAACGGGCGCGACGGGTTCTGACGGCGCCGACGGCACTGCCGCCACTATCCGCGTCGGCAACGTGACGACAGGCGATCCGGGCAGCGAAGCCCAGGTATACAACACCGGCGACGAACGGGATGCCGTCTTCGACTTCGTCATCCCGCGCGGTGCTGACGGCGGCGGCGGGACCCTTGACGTGCTGGCGACCGTAGACACCTCCAGCCAGCCCTCTGCCGCCGGCCGTGCGCTGACCCTGTAAGCCCCACGACAAAACAGCACCCCTCCCGGGGTGCTGTTTTCTTATCTATTGCTGCATCCACTGTGAAAACGCCGAAAGGGGCAGGCGGGCCAGCCGGCCTTCGCCGTCGTCGGCCGAAAGCGTAAAGGGATTGAGGCAGAGAATCAGCTCGTCATCGGTTATGGCAAACTCTTCCGCCAGGCTGTCGACAGAAATACTGTCCTTTTCATCAAAGGCCAGGCCGTTATCCTGGCACCATTTATCCAGCTGGCTAAGCAGCTCGGTCTCGGCTTCCGCCGTGTTTTCCCCCATGATATCGCTGAATTTGAGCTTCCACCCCGTGGCGTAGTCAAAAACCTCGGCAAAATAATGCACCGTTTCAGCGCCGCTTCGATCAGTATAGCGATATTCCCGTATAAAGCTGACGGTCTTTTCGCCCGCCGTCAGCATTTCGTAATCAAAGGTCGACGTCACCGGCTGCCGCTCGTCGGTGATGTTGTTCCAGCCGGCGCCCAGCTCCTGCTGAAGGGTCTGAAAGACCCACTCGCAGTCGGCTTCAAAGCCTTCAAGCTCATCCGCGTAATAGTCGTTGATATTCTGAAGCGCGCCGCTTTTAGCCCCGTCCTCAACAAACTGGGGCAGGCGGGCGGTGTACTGCGCAAGCACGACGCCGCTGTCGGTTGTCATAGCGCGCTCAAAAACCAGATCCTCGGCCACCATATCTTCAATGGGAACCGAGCTGGCCTGCGCAATGATGCGGTTCTGATCCTCTTCCTTCTGCTGGGCTTCCTCCATGGGCTCAAACCGAAGCAGAGTACAGCCGTTCAGGGCCAGCGTCAGCATCAAAAGCAGGGGAATGTATCGAAATTTCTTGCTTTTTTTCATAGCTTGTCCCATCCTTTCAGGGGCTCCATCATAACGCAAAGCGGCCGCTTTTGTCAACCTGCGCCTGCTCTGCCGGCGGCTTCAGGCAGGTAAAATTCACACCTTGTTTGCAATTTTGCACAAATTGCCCTGCGTTCCCCGCGCTTGCAAAAAGGTGCAAGCTGTGCCATACTGGTAATAGAGGGCGGGCCGCTTGCCCAGCCCCTTTCTGCTGTACCCCAGCCCACACGGAAGGAAGTGACCGCATGCCCCGCAAAAGCTCGACTGCATCCGTCCAGCTGACCGACGGACCCATCGGGCGACGGATCCTGTCCTTTGCCCTTCCGCTTTTTCTTGGCAATCTGTTTCAGCAGCTGTACAACGCCGCAGACTCCCTGGTCGTCGGCAATTTCATCGGCGATGAAGCGCTGGCCGCCGTCAGCTCGTCCAGTTCGCTCATCTTCATGCTGGTCGGCTTTTTCAACGGCATCGCCGTCGGCGCCGGCGTCGTTATCGCCCGCTTTATCGGCGCCCAGGATGAGGAAGGGGTGGAGCGCGCCGTACATACCAACGTCGCCTTCGGCCTTGCCGCGGGATTGGCGCTGACGCTGATCGGCACCCTGCTCACCCCGCAGATCCTCGCGTGGATGAAAACCCCGGCCGACGTCATGCCCTCCTCCGTTCTCTATCTGCGCATCTATTTCTGCGGGTCGATTTCCTTTGTGCTGTACAATATCCTTGTCGGCATATTGCAGTCGTCGGGCGACAGCCGCACGCCGCTGACCTATCTTATCATTTCGTCCGTCGCCAACGTCGCGCTCGATCTGCTGTTTGTCGTCGTCTTCCGTCTCGGCGTCGGTTCCGCCGCCGTCGCCACCATTCTGGCGCAGACGCTTAACGCCGCGCTCTGCCTGCAGCGGCTGCTGCGGACAAGGGAAAGCTACCGCCTGCGCCTGCGGTGCATCCGCTTTGACGGGCCTATGCTGTCCCTTATCATCCGCAACGGTCTGCCGACGGGCGTTCAGAACTCCATCACCGCCCTGGCCAACGTCGTCGTGCAGTCCAACATCAACGTCTTTGGCAAAATGGCCGTCGCCGGCTGCGGCTCCTATTCCAAAATCGAAGGCTTCGGCTTTTTGCCCATCAACTGCTTTTCCATGGCTCTGACCACCTTTATCAGCCAGAATCTCGGCGCGGAAAAATACGACCGGGTGCGCCGCGGGGCGCGCTTCGGCATTTTGTGCTCCGTTACCATGGCCGAGCTGGTGGGCATTGCCATCAGCCTGCTTGCCCCGGCCCTTATTTCGCTGTTCAACAGCGATCCCGGCGTCGTGCAGTACGGCGTCATGCAGGCGCGCACCGTCACCCTGTTTTACTTCCTGCTGGCGTTTACCCACTGTTTGGCCGCCATCTTCCGCGGCGGCGGACATTCGTCGGTGTCCATGCTGGTCATGCTGGTGTGCTGGTGTATCGTCCGCGTCAGCTATATCACCGTCGCCGTGCACTTTATTCCCAGCATCCGCGTTGTTTTTTGGGCCTACCCGCTGACATGGCTGTTGAGCAGCATTATTTTCCTCATCTTTTACTGGCGGTCGCCCTGGCTGCACCGGGATGAAAAGCCCATTAAAAACAGCCTGTAAAATGCGCAGAAGCGGGGCCGCGGCCCCGCTTTTTCCCTGTCCCTTACTTCTGCTTTGTCTGGCGCTCCTTCACCCAATCGACAAAGTACTGGAAATAGGGCGCAAAATCGGGCGTCCTGTCATCCCAGGCGATGCCGGTCAGCCGCTCAGGGTGGAATTGCGTGCCTAGGATGGGCAGCGTCTCATGCTCATACGCTTCGACAATGCCTTCAATGCTGCGCGCCGTGACGCGCAGGCCGGCGCCCAGCGTGCGCACCGCCTGATGGTGGGTGCTGTTGACCCTGAACCTTTCGCCGAACAGCCTGCGCAGCACAGACCCTTCCTCCGCCCAGACCTCGTGCCGGATGTCCACGTTCATATGGACATAACCGCACTGGGCGACGAGGTCCTGGAACAAATCGCCCCCCAACAGGCAATTCATAACCTGGAAGCCGCGGCAAATACACAAAATGGGCTTGCCCCTTTCCATAAAGGCGCGGGCCAGCGGCACCTCATATGCCGTGCGCTTGGGGTCGGTGCAGACGGTGCCGTTCAAAATATCCTCACCATACAGGTCGGGGCAGACGTCGTCCCCTCCGGTCAGAAGCAGCGCGTCGCACAGCTCGGCCATTTCTTCATAGCACTGCTCTGGCGCGATGAGGGGAACGCCCCCCGCCGCGGCAACGGCCCTGCTGTACGCCGCCGGGCTGACGTGCTGGCGCGGCTCGGCGCCCCCTTTTTCACGGTTGTTGGAATCGCTGGACAGACAGACGACGGGCTTTTGCGCAATCATCGTTCATTCCCCCTGTTTTGATACAGATACCCTGTGTCCCTCATCCTATCAAAAAATCGCCCCGTTTTCAAGGGATTGCCTGTTTTTTCTTGACGTTGCCTTTGCCTGTCCTATATAATATGGGTATGATATAAAATGGGGTGTAATTGAGAGTGGACATTCTATCCATTATCCGTATGGTGGGCGGCCTGGGCCTGTTCATTTACGGCATGACAACCATGGGCAACGCCCTGGAAAAGCTGGCGGGCGAACGGCTGGAGCGCACGCTGGAGGCCATGACCAGCAATATTTTTAAGGCCATCTGTATGGGCGCGCTGGTCACCGGCATTATCCAAAGCTCGTCGGCGACGACGGTTATGGTCGTCGGCTTTGTCAACGCCGGCATCATGTCGCTTACCCAGGCGGTCGGCGTCATCATGGGTGCCAATATCGGCACAACGGTGACGTCGCAGCTGCTGCGGCTCGATTCAGTGTCAGCCGTTTCAGGCAGCGTCGTCATGCAGATTCTCAAGCCGGCCATGCTGTCCTATGTGGCCGTTGCCGTCGGCGCCGTGCTCATGATGATGACCAAACGCAAAAAGCTGGGCAACCTGGGTGAAATGCTGCTGGGCTTCGGCGTTTTGTTCATCGGCATGTCGACCATGGAAAACGCTGTTGTCGTTCTGCGCGATTCTCCGTGGTTTGTCGAAATGTTCTCAACGCTGCAAAACCCCGTGCTGGGTATCCTGGCCGGCGCTCTGGTGACGGCGGCCATCCAGAGCTCGTCGGCCTCGGTCGGTATTTTGCAGGCCGTGGCCTCGACCGGCGCCATCACTTACGCGGCCGCCATCCCCATCATCCTTGGGCAGAACATCGGCACCTGCGTCACCGCCCTTTTATCCTCGCTCGGCGGCAATAAAAACGCCAAGCGGGCCGCCATGATCCACTTTTACTTCAACCTGCTGGGCTCCATTTTCTTTATTATCGTCGTCTATCTGTGCCGCCCGCTGTTCGGCGAGCTATGGACCTCTGCTATCGACAAGGCGGGCATTGCCAACTTCCATACCATTTTTAATGTTGTGGTCACCGCCCTGTTCATCCCCTTCCGCGGCCTGCTGGTGACGCTGGCTGAAAAGACCATCCGCATGAGCGGCCCCGTCGTGGGCGAGGATCTCGACCTGTTGGACGAACGCTTTTATTCCTCCCCTGCCGTCGCGCTCGAGCAGTGCAACAAGGTTATCAGCAGCATGGGCGTCTATGCCCTTATCAACATTCAGATGGTCTGTGCCGGCATCCTGGAGAAAAAGCCCTTCCACAAGGAAAACTTCCGTGAAAATGAAGAATATATCGACCGCTGCGAAGCCCGGCTCAACACCTATATGGTCGGGCTGAAGGGAGAAGAGCTGTCCGAGCAGAGCAAACGGAGCTATGCGGAGATGATGCACGCCATCGGCGATTTTGAACGCATCGGCGACTATGCGGAAAACCTGCTGGATCAGTATGAATATATCAGCCAGAAGCAGGTCTCCTTCTCCCCCGACGCGCAGAGCGAGCTTGCCGTCATGCGCCGGGCCACCGAGGAAATCGTCAACCTGACCAACGACGCTTACACCGCGTCGGACAGCGAGGCCTCCTCCCGTATCGAAGCGCTGGAGGACGTCATCGATACCCTGAAGGAAACGCTCAAGAGCAAGCACATCTCCCGCCTGCAAAACGGCCAGTGCACCGTCGCAACGGGGATGCCCTTTCTCGATATCATCCACAATTTCGAAAAGATTTCCGATCACTGCGCCAACATTGCCGTCTATATCACCATGTATACCGATGAGAACGGCATTTTCGATATCCATGAATACCGCAAGGTGGCGAGCCAGGTCGGCGGCGATCAATTCCGCTATTGGCAGAAGTATTACGAGGATTTGTATCTCGCCCCGGTTATGGGCTGACTTGAAGCCAATCCCCCCTGCCGTGCAGGGGGATTTTTTTGCGCCGGCGGACGCGCCCCGGCAAGGCGATCAAGCCGTCCGGCTTCAGCAAAGGCGGCGGGACTTCCCGCCGCCTTTGACTGTTCTTCTGCCGTCAGGCTGTAAATGGTCTCAGCGCCACGCAGTGTAGCAATAAGCGGCGCCGCTCTGGTTGACAAAATCGCTGTCGGTGCGCGGCTCGCCGACGATAAAGCCGTTTTGCGCCACGCTGACGATATCGGCGCTGGAAAGCCCATCGGCATACCGGGCCGGCGCGCCGGGCGCGGCAAAAAACATGCGCGGCGCCTGCGAGATATTGATATCCCGCCGCTGCACCAGCACGACGCGGGGGCTGAAGCCCAAATGGATCAGCCTGCCCTTGGGCGAGCTGCCGCACAGCGTGCCGTCCCCGGTATACTGTCCTGATACAATGTCGCCGCCCTGGCTGCCGTACAGGAAGCAGCGCTGCCCGTCGATTTCGACAGCGGCCGCCCGCAGGGGGGAAAGCGCCCCCTTCTGTACCCCTGCCGTATCCCGACGCAGCAGCACCGCGCGGGGACCGAAGGAGATACCCACGCAGCCGCCCCCGGCCGGCGTTCCCTCGTTCCACCCCATGCCGTCGGCGCTGTACCAGATGCGCCCGTCCGACTCTGCGGCGATAAAGCTGCCTTCCCCGTAGCACAGCCCCTCAAAGGCGAGATCTCTGTCCGCGGCGATGTTGACCCTCTGCCAGGAAAGCCCGTCGGATGAATACAGGATGTCCCCGCCCGTATCGGCGACGATGACGTACATCCCGCCGCCATAGGCCAGCCTGCGCCAGTTGCCCGTTGCCGGCAGCTGACGGTAAGTCCAGCTGACGCCGTCGTCGCTGTGGGCCACGACCCGCTGGTTGTAAGCGATGGCGCTGAAACGGCTGTTTTCATGGATGGCGTCAATCCACCGCGGCGCTGCGGGCACTGCCGCCGTCTCCCAGGTGACGCCGTCAAGCGAACGCGCGCCGCCCGTGCCGTAGGCCAGAGCAATAAACATACCCGCGCCGTAGCAGATGGTTTTCCATGTGTCGGCCTTGGGCATGGTGCTCTCCGTCCAATTCAGGCCATCGGCTGAGGAAATGACCCTGTCCGACCCCTCAATACCGCACAGCACGAACCGTCCGCCGCCGTAGCAGATGGCCTGCCAGGCCGCGTCGTCGGGCAGGGAAAGGGGCGTCCAGCTGACGCCGTCCTCCGACCAGGCGGCCTGCGCCGCGCTCGACGACAGGGCGACATAGCGTCCGCCGCTGTACCGCAGGTAACTCCACGGCCCCGAGGTCGGCAGGGGGACGTCCTGCCAGCCGGTCGACATCTGACGGGGCAGAAGGGCCGCGAGATCCTCCGGCGTCGCCGCGCCGACCTGCTGCGCCGTTACGCTGTGGGGGTTCTGTTTATCGGCAAGGTGGCCGGGCAGATCAGCCAGGCTTTGTGACAGCTGCTGCTCGGTGCCGGTATACCCGGCCGCCTGCGCCGCGTCGAAGGCGCTTTCGCCGGCAGGGCCCTGTATCCCCTGCGCGCCCTGCGGGCCGGGCTCTCCCTGTACGCCCTGTACCCCCTGGATACCCTGCGGCCCCTGCGGACCGGCCGGGCCTTCAGGCCCCTGCGCCCCTTCGGGCCCCTGCATCCCCTGCGGACCCTGCGGGCCGACAGGCCCTTGCAACGCGCCAATGTCCTGCCAGGAGGAGGTAGGCACATCCCACAGGTAAATGGTATTGCTCTGCGCCGTCCCGACGGCGTAAGCATCCCCTGCCGATCCTGTCGGGCAGGCTGTCTGTAAGGCGAATAAATCAGGGAATATCCCTTTGACGACAAAGTCGCGCCCGTCGGCGCCGGGGGCGCCCCGTTCCCCCTGCGGGCCGGCTGGCCCCTGTGCGCCGGTGGATCCCTGCGCGCCCTGCGGGCCTCGGACGCCTTGGGGCCCTGCTTCGCCCTGGACGCCCTGCGGCCCCTGGATGCCCTGCGGTCCCTGCATCCCCTGTGGTCCGGCCGGGCCCTGGGCCCCCTGTTCGCCGCGCACACCCTGCGGGCCGCGGATGTTCACGGGCGGCGGCGCCGTCTGGATGGCGGAAAGGGTAAAGGTCAGCGTGCCGGCCGCGTCGACTGACGGCAGCCACGCGCTGCCGCGCTCGCCTTTCTCCCCCTTCTCCCCCTTTTCACCCCGCGGGCCGGCGTCCCCCTTGTCGCCTTGCTCGCCGCGGATGCCCTGGACGACGGTGACGCCGTTTTCGTCCCTTACCTGGCTGAGGGAAAATTGCAGCCTGCCCCGCTGGGGCATGACGGATCCATCGCTGTTTAAAATGAGATGCCCGCCCGAGCCGACGGCCTGCCAGCTTTCGCCATCCAGCGTCGCTTCCAGCACGTTATCCGCGCTTAAACGCAGCCCGCGGATGGCGGTTGAGCGCACACAGCCGTCGAGCGCCTGCTGCACCGTGCCGTCGCGCTCGCCGATTTGGGCGGCGGCCGACGAGCCCGTCAGCTCGTCGACAATGCCGTTGATGGACTGGCGCACTTCCTCGTCGGTGCGGCCGTCAAACAGGGCCTTGAGCGCCTCGGCTGAAACGCCGTCGGCGCTGGGGGTGTCGGACAGGTCTTTGATGTTGACGCGGTACGCGCCAATTTTGTTGTCAATGATGGCCATGGTTCCTCCTATCTGACAAGGCTGCCCCAGACAAAGCGCTTTTCAATGCCGTAGACGCCGAAGCCCTGGTTGAGCGCATCGTTGCGGCAGATGATCTGCATCAGCTTGTATTTTTTGACCTTTTGCCCAAAGGGCAGGACGTTCTGGGGCAGGGTGTTGAACGTAAAATCTGTGAAATCGATGTCGGCAAAGGTGAACAGGCTGGCGCTGCCGCGGCCGATATCTGTGCCGAAATCGCTGTCGGTCCGCGCGATGACCCTGACGCCCGAACGGGTGTAGGTCTTAAGATAGACGCCGCTGCCCTGCCGCCGCATGGTCTTGTAGCGCATGAAATCCCCGTCGTCGTCCAGCTTGGTGGCCCAATCGGCGGTAATGGCTTCGCCGTCGTCGCTGTAAGCGTCCATGCGGATGTTGCCCTGGCCGTCGACGCGGTCGCTGTTGAAACGGCACAGGCGGCCGTCGGCTGTGCCGAAGTACAGTGTCCCCTCCTGCTCGCACAGCACGCGGGCGGGGACGTGGGTCCAATAGTACCACTCGTACTCCCAGGTGCCCGTCTGGTTGCTGCGCACCGATTTCTGCTTGGCGTCGGCGACGTAGCAGCAGCTGTTGACACACAGGACATAACAGCCGTTCCACACCGCGGCGACAGCTTCCTCAAGCCCCGGCTCGCGCCGCAGGCGGGCGTCGACAAAGCCGCTGCGCTGCTGCAGCGTCCTCTCCAGCGTGACGACCTGCGACGCCAAGGCGTAAACGCCGCTGCGGCTGAGAAAAAGCGGATCGTCGACCAGGGAGGCGAAACACCACGGCGACACCGCCCCGCCGCCCGACACCCCCTGTTCGATAGGGAAGATGTCCCCCGAATCAAGGTGCTGCACCGTGCGCAGAAAGACGGTGGCGTCCTGCTCGTTGTCCTCTTTGATGACGGCCAGGGCATCGCCGGCGCGCAGATAGCCCATGACGGCGGAATTGTCCGACCCTATCTGGGTATAGGACGTATCCGGCACATAGGCTGCCGAATCGACACCGGCAACGTCAATTTCGCTGTGCCAGTCAACGCCGGGATAATCGGGGTTGCCGGAAAAAAAGACCCTTCCGGCGTACAGCGCGCAGCAGGTGCAGCCGGGGATGCGGCCTGCGTACCCCTCCACCGTGCGTGAAAACTCCACCGTCACATTGGCGATGCCGGACGGCACCGACGCCGCGGGCGGCGTGTCAAACGTCACCTTGCTGCCCGACACCGAAAAGCCGGTTACCTCCTGCCCGTCGATCCACGCTTTGCTCGCCGCGCCGGCGTCGGCTTCGGCGTCCAGGGTGAACTCCCTGGTTTCCCCGTCGCCGATGAACAGGTTTTTGCGCCGGGGCGTCAATAGGTTGACGGGCTGATACAGCTCGCGCTCGGTCGTCGATTTGGGGATGGTGGTGATGGGGACGTAAGCCAGATCAGCGGCGGCGCAGACCGTCTCGCCATCATAGGCGAGGTATTCGCCTCCCGTGAGGATCCACAGCCTGCCGCCCATGGCAAAGGCGCAGCTGCGGTGTGAATAAAGGCCCTGTCGTAAGAGCTGCGGCTGCCCCTCGTCCGGGATTTTGTACAGCTTGTCCCCCGCGTGGCACAGCATGTGGCGCTCGCCGTTCCGGGTGAAAAAGAAAATGCCGTTGACGGGCGCGTCCATCTGGTGCAGCGTGCGCCAGCCCAGCCGCTTTTCCGGGAAGCCCCCTGCGTCTGATATCAGGTTGGGCGCCCAGGGCGAACGCTTATCGTCGACCAGCGACGGATCAGAGGAAAAATCCACCCCGCGGAACGAGCTGTACCGCTTGAGCATGACCTTCGTCTGCGCGGGGACCCCCTGCGCCGTCAGCGCCGGCATTGCGCTTTCCCCCCGTAGCAGTCCCCTACCGGCGCGGCTATACAGGGCGCGGCGTCGCGCAGCGCGGCGAGATACCGCGCGCGGAAATCCTGCGCCTTATAGTCGTCGGTCTCGTCCTGGAAGTAATAGGCGGCGACGCCGTAGGGCAGGGCGAGGGCGCAGAGCGCGTCGCAGTAGGGCACGTCGTCCCCCAGGCCGTCAACCTGCGCCGCAGCTGGAAGGATCTCCTCCCCCGCCGCCTGCCGCGCAGCGTTTTCATAGGGCAGCGCCTCCTGTAAAAGCAGGTTGAGCAGGCTGGGGAAAAAGGCTTGGAAAATCTGGTCCGCGCCCGGCTTTTCAAACAATATGGCGCTGGCCAGCTGATAAATTTTCTCCGCTTTCATATCGGTTTCCTCCTGCCTTAGGCGCAGGCCGGGCACAAGCCGGCCTGCGCCCTCTGTGTTATTCCGCCGTTTCTTCCGCGACGCCGGAGGGCAGCATACCCGTCCCGCAGGCGCTGGCGCGGATGGTCTGGCCTGACGCCAGCACGACGGCGGCCGTATAGGTCTGCGCCGTTTTGCTGTAACGGGGGTCGCTACCGTCGGTGGTGTAACGGATAACGGCGCCTGTGCTTGTACACGTCACCGTCGCCGAGCCGCCCGAAACAGAGATGGACGGCGCGGCCGTGACGCTGTCCGACGCCGCCGCGACGTAAACGCCCTCTGCCTTGGCCCCGATGACGAAGGCGTCGAAATAATTGCGCCCCTCGAGCACAGCGCCGTCGATGCCCTGCACATCGGTCAGGATGCGCGCCGTCTTGATTTTACGCGGGAAGATAACCGACTTTTTGTAGGTAATGAGGAAGTAAACCCCTTCGGGGAAGTAGCGATCAGGCACCTTGATGCACTTCATGTCGGCTATCATGCCGACGCAGCCCCTTTCCAGCGCACGCTCGGCCAGGGCGTCGACCCCCTGGAACTCGCTTGACAGGCGCAGCAGGTTGTAATAGGAGGCCGGCAGGTACAGAATACGCTCGTCGTCGGGCACCAGGGCGTTGTCCAGCGCCTGAGCGCCGTCAAAAATCATCTGGACAATCGTTTCCTTGGTCGGCGCGCTCGTCCCCCTGATGATACCTGCCTGACGG
>CAJMOV010000027.1 GCA_905215125.1 uncultured bacterium
CCCTGACCGTCTACCCGTCAAACGCTGCGCAGCTTTTAGACAAGCTGGATCAGGGGGTACAGCATTTTGTTTTTTACGAATAGACGAACACAGCCCCCTGTCAGCTACTGACAGGGGGCTTTTTTCAAGGACTTTAATATATGTGCTGCGACGGCAGCGCGTCAATTTGCTCCTGTACCTCAAGGAAAAAACGGGACAAATGGAAGCCGTCGGCGACGGCATGGTGAATATTCATGGTCAGGGGCAGCACAGACCTTTCTCCCTGCGTTTCGTGCCTGCCCCAGGTAACGACAGGGGCGAGAAATTTGCCCTCGTCAAACACATGCAAATCAAAATTCCTGTATTTAACCCACGGCAGACAGGAGACATCGAAGAAATTGGACGGCTGCCCCTGCGCCATACCGCGCACGTCCTTGTATTTTTCACGGTCGGACGCCACTCTGGCATAAAACTCCGTCAGACTGCCGCAGTATTCTGTCACATATTTTGTAAAGCGTTCATCCTCGCGGTGAAAATCGGTATGAGACGGCGAGACAAAATCCCACCGGATTAGCCTGCCTGCGCTGTCCCAGCCATATTTAAACTCTTCATGGGCGTTGATCACTCTGGAGACCACCCACAGCATAACGGGATAAAATTTCAAACCGTTTTTCTTTGAAAAGGCAAGCAACGGCGTCACGTCAATGTCGGCCGTCAGGCTCATGACAATGCGCATGCTGCTTATGTAAAGCTGGAAAAGCTCTCCTCTTTCCCATTTGTTCAAGTCGATGACTGTGTAATTCATTTCCATCTTCCTTTGCATTTTAATCAGCTGATAAGCCATGCAAAGCCGGACGGCGGATTTCCCCATACAGGCCGTCACGCCTTGCATGGGGAAGCGTCAATGCCGCGTTTCACCGGGTATCCCCCCTTTCTGTGCAGGCTTTCGTCCGAGGTATATTGCAAGGACCGTAAGCCGCCTACCGTAAATAGCCAAAACGCCCGGATGATCGGCTCACCCGGGCGTCTGACCCCTTTTCAGGGTCTGCACATTATTCCCCGGTGACAACGACCTCTTTGTCGCCGGCAGTGACTCTCAGATGGGTCAGCGGCTTCTGATATGAGCTGAGGATGAGAGATGCGGCCTTGTCTTCTACTTCCTTTTCGATCAGGCGGCGCAGGTTGCGTGCGCCGTATTTGATGGAAAAGGACTTTTCCACCAGATAGCCGACCAGCTTTTCATCCCATTCCAGCGTAACGCCGCCGCGCTCGACGGCGTCGGACAGGTCGCGCAGCATGATTCGGCAGATTTTGGCAAAATCCTCCCGCGAAAGCTGATTGAAGGAGATGACCTCGTCGATGCGGTTGATGAACTCAGGCCGCATGATGTCGTTGAGGGCTTTGAGGGCCTTTTCCCTGCCCTGCTCAGTCGCCGTGCGGCCAAAGCCGACGGCGCCGTCGCGCCGCTCAGAGCCGGCGTTTGACGTCATGATGACGACGGCGTTTTCAAAGTTGACAGTGCGCCCCTGCGCGTCGGTGATGCGCCCATCGTCCAGGATTTGCAGAAGCATGTTGAGCACATCGGGATGGGCTTTTTCAATTTCGTCGAACAGGACGACAGAATACGGCCTGCGGCGGATTTTTTCTGTCAGCTGCCCCGCCTCGTCATAGCCGACATAGCCCGGGGGCGCGCCGATCAGCTTAGAAACGCTGTGCTTTTCCATATATTCGCTCATATCCAGGCGGATAAGGGCGTCGGGCGTGTCAAACAAATCCTCGGCCAGGCGTTTGACCAGCTCGGTTTTGCCGACGCCAGTGGGGCCGACAAAAATGAAGGAGACCGGCTTGCGCTTTTCGCTGATGCCCGCCCGGCGGCGGCGGATGGCAGCCGAAACAGCGTCTACGGCCTCGTCCTGGCCAATGACCCGCGCCTTCAGGCGCTCGTCCAGGCGCAGCAGGCGCTCGTAATCCTGCTCGCGCACACGGCTGGCGGGGATTTTGGTCCACAGCTCAATGACGCGGGACAGATCGTCGACCGACAGCACCGGCTGCGGCTCGCGCCTGAGTTCTTTCAACCGTTCGTCTATACGCATTTCCTGGCTGCGGATTTCAGCGATGCGAGCGTAAAATTCCTCGGCGTGCTCGGCCTGTTCCTGCGTCTTGGCCAACAAATCTTCCCGCTCGGCGATCAGGCCGGCAAGCTCGTCCTCCAGCCGCGCGCGCTCGTTCAAAACGGTGTTTTTCAGGTTCACGTCCGAGCATGCCTCATCCAGCAGGTCAATGGCTTTGTCGGGCATGAAGCGGTCGCTGATATAGCGGTCGGCGAGATAAACGGTCTGCCGCAGCATTTCAGTCGGGATGGAGACGCCGTGAAAATCCTCGTAATACCCCTTAATGCCTTTAAGGATTTCCAGCGTTTCGTCCTTGGTCGGTTCGTTGATGACGACAGGCTGGAAGCGCCGCTCAAGGGCGCTGTCCTTCTCAATATGCTTGCGGTATTCCTTAAAGGTCGTCGCGCCGATGACCTGAATTTCGCCGCGCGACAGGGCCGGCTTTAAAATGTTGGCGGCGTTCATGCTGCCCTCGGCGTCTCCGGCGCCCACAAGGTTATGCACCTCGTCAATGACTAAAATGACGTTGCCCAGGGCCTTGACCTCTTCGATCAGGCTTTTCATGCGGCCTTCAAACTGCCCGCGGAACTGGGTGCCGGCCACCATGGCCGTCATATCGAGCAACCAGACTTCCTTGCCCTGCAGCTTGAAGGGCACGTCGCCGCTGGCGATGCGCTGGGCCAGACCCTCGGCCACCGCCGTTTTGCCGACACCAGGCTCGCCGATGAGACAGGGATTGTTTTTCTGCCGGCGGTTGAGGATCTGGATAACGCGCTCGGTCTCCCGCTCACGGCCGACAACGCGATCCAGCTTGCCCTGCTCTGCCCTTTCTGACAGGGAGAGGGCGTAGGAACGCAGGAATTTATGCTTCTTTTCCTCCTTGCGCGAGGGCTTGCGGGACGCCTTTTCCCCCTCAGGCTCCTGCTTGCGCTCACGGTTTAAAAAGCTGAGGAAGGGCACCGTCGGCGCGCGTGAAGGGTTTTCTTCCTCCTCGTTTTCCTCCGTCCCGTCTTCTTCATCCTCGCTTTGCCCGGACGCCGCGAGACTGGCCATGCCCATCAGGTTTTCCAGCATTTCTCCGCCGCCCTGCGCCAGCTCCTCTGAAATCTGGTCAATATCCTCGTCGGTCACGCCGAATTTTTCCATCATATCGCCGACCGGTTTGATGCCCAGCTCGCGGGCGCATTTAAGGCACAGGCCTTCGTTTTTGGCCTTGCCGTCCTCCATCCGGGTGATAAAAACCACCGCGATATTCTTTTTGCAGCGGGCGCACAATGGCATTTTCATAAGCAAAATCTCCTTATCCGGTACAAAAACGGGTTATTCAAATCCGAAAAATCCAACAACGGCGCCGCCGACGCGGCTTTGCGTCATGGCCGGCCTGCTGATCAGCCCGACGTCCTCGCCCGGCGCGAAACGCATAACGCCCCAGCACAGCGCCACAACCATGCACAGGCCCGTCACCACCCCCAGCAGCATGCCGCCCAGACGGTTGACCGAGCGCAGAATGGGCAAATCCAGGCTGAGCAGCGAACAGACAAGCCGCACGGCCAGCTGAATGAGCAGGAATAAAACAATGAACGTGATGACCGGAGCGATCTGCTCCGCCAGGGCCTGTCCTGCGACGGCCGAGATGTGCTCGCCTGCCGATTCCCCCCCGGCCGCCAGCACTTCCCACGCGTCGGACGGGACGCCCAGGGCGGCCAGCAAATCCATCAGGCCCTGCCGTGTCTCTGTGACGATAGGGGATTCCAAAAGGCCGTCCAGCCCAACGCTTTCAGCCGCACGGCGCACCATTCCGCCCAGAAAGGGGGTGATGCCCTTTATGGTCAGAAAGGTCAGCTTAGGGGTTAGAATCCAGGCGCCGATCAGGCCGGCCAGGCTGCCGGCAATCCCCGACAGCGCCCCCCAGATCCCCTTGCGCGCCGCCATCCAGACGCAAGCGACAAATATAATAATAAGAAACAGGTCGATAAACATGGGTGCAGTCATGATTGCGTCTCCTCCTCCGGGGTGACAAGCTCTGCGCGGTCGGAATAGATGAGTATATGCCGGCCGTCGGCACGGGTGACGACATCGCGCGCGCCGCTGACCTCCATCACGCGCTCGACCGGCTCGGCCCCAGTCAGGTCAAGGGTGACGAGCCGGGACTGAAAAAGCAGGGCATAGCTGCCGTCGCGGCCATCCATGGCGCGCAGCGAGCCGCTGTACGAGCGCTCAAATCCAGTTCCGCCGGTACTGTCCAGGATACGCAGCGTCACCTGCTCGCCGGCGCCGTCCGATTGCAGCGCCAGCGCCGGCATCTGTCCCTGATGCTGGGTGAACAGCTGAAGGGAGCCGCGTGCAAAGCTGCTTTGCGTCAGCTGCTGGCCCTTATCATCATAAGTATAAACGCCATCGTCGCAAATTAGTACCAAATCCCCACGCGCATTGTGTTTGATGGAATATACGGCCTGCGCCGTAACAGGGATGGTGTAGACGGGATCCTCCTGCGTCACCGAATAGCCGCGCACGGTAAAGGCCGCAGAGCCGTTCTCCTCGCGGATGCAAAGCGCTGCAAAATGCTTTCCGTCAGGCGCGGGGGAGGCTAGCATGACAAAGTATTCAGAAGTAAACCATTTGTACAGCTGATTTTGCCGCGAGTCGTACATCGCAACGGCGGCGCGGTAACCGTTTTCATCCGTGACAATGCAGAAATCGCCGTTCTGATTCATTTCGCCCGACAATATGGGGGATTCCAGCGTCTCCTCGTATAGAATCGTATAGCCGTTGGCTACCGTGAAGCTCTTTCCCCCGCGGTCGTACAGCAGCACATGCTTGCGCCCGACACTGACGGCCGGGCGGGACGCCTTGACCTGGGCGGTAAAATCGCCGCCCGAAAGAGCGGTGACATACCGGTAGGTATTGCCTCCCAGCACGGCCAGTCCCGCTTCAAAGGGGGCGTAAACGCTGTCCAGCCCCGCCTCAAACTGATAGCTGGAGAACTCGCCGCTTTTCCCGGCCGAACCAAGATAGGCGGCAATGCGGCTGAGATTTTTAATATTGATGTCCTCGCGGTACTGGTAGATGCAGAAAACCACCGTAGCCAGCAGGCCGATAAGCGCCAGCGACCGCAGGCCGCCGACGACGGCCAGCCGCTTGTCCTGCCGGAACTTTGTGATGTTGCTTTTACCCTGCCGTGCCATCGATGTCCTCCATGCCATAGGTCAGCGCCGTCAGATACAGCCCCCCGGGCGGCGCCGTCGGCCCCGCGCTTTCCCTCTGCCCGCTGCGCAGGATAGACACGACGTCCCCAGGGTTGATTTTGCCGATGCCACAGTAGACCAGAGTGCCGGTGATGGCCCGGACCATGTTGTACAAAAAACCGTCGGCGCAGACCCGGACGGCAACGATGTTACCGGCGCGCTCCTCTACCTCGCAGTAATAAATCTCCCGCACGGTGCTTTTGACCGGGGTGCCTTCGCTTTTTACGGCGGCAAAATCCTGCCGGCCGACAAAAGCGCGCGCGGCGCGGCGCATGGCGTCTGTGTCCAGCTTCTGGGGGTAAAACCATGCGCGGTCGGTCAAAAAGGGATCCCGTGTGCGGCTGTTGTGGATTAAATAGGTATATTCCTTGCTTTTGCAGGAAAACCGGGCGTCGAACCCGTCAGGCGCCCGGACGGCGCGGTGAACGACGATATCCTGCGGCAGCCGGGCGTTGATGGCGGCAGGCAGCCTGTCCATGGGGATGCCTGTATCCAGCGCGCAGGACGCGACATAGGTGCGCGCATGGACGCCGGCGTCGGTGCGGCCGCAGCCCGACAATGTAACATGCTTTCCCGTCAGCGCGGCGATGGAGTCCTCCAGCACCTGCTGGACGGCCAGGGCATTTTTCTGCCGCTGCCAGCCGTGATATGCAGCGCCGAGGTAGGACAGGCGCAGGGCGATAATGGCCATGGTTCCTCCTTACGCGGTAAAGCGGGTGATGACAAAGACAGCGGCGACGCAGGCCGCCATGACGCCGGACACTATATAATCCAACCGCGCCATATGCAGCTCGCGCAGCCTGGTGCGACCTTCGCCGCCATGATACAGCCTGCACTCCATGGCGTTGGCCAGCTCGTCGGCGCGGCGGAAGGCGGAGATAAAGAGAGGCACCAGCACGGGCACCATGGCTTTTGCGCGGTTTATCAGGTTGCCGCTTTCAAAGTCGGCCCCGCGCGCCTTCTGCGCCGACATGATTTTATCGGTTTCCTCGATGAGGGTAGGGATAAAGCGCAGGGCAATGGTCATCATCATGGTGAACTCATGCACCGGAACCCGGATTTTCTTAAGCGGGCCCAAAAGCCGCTCGAGCGCGTCGGTCAGTGCGATGGGCGACGTCGTGTAGGTGAGAAGGGACGTGCAAATGATGAGCATAATAATGCGCGATACCATAAAGGAGGCGTTGGCGATGCCCTCGCGCGTCAGCTTGAAGATCCACCACTGCCACAGCACAACGCCGGGGGTGTAAAACATATTGAGCACCGCCGTAAAGACGATGATAAACAGAATCGGCTTGAGACCCTTGAGCATCATTTTGGGCTTTATGCGCGACAGGCCGACGGCCAGCGCCAGCATACCAAAGCAGAACAGATAGGCCCACAGCCCGTCGGCGCAGAAGAGCGCGACGATGTAGGCGACAACCATCAGCACCTTGACGCGGGGATCGATGCGGTGGATGACGCTGCTGCCGGGAAAATACTGGCCCAGTGTGATATCCTTCAGCATCCCATCCCCTCCCTTTCGGCTTTGAGGATGGCAACAGCCTGCTCGACGGTATAAGCGTCGGTAGGGACGTCCAGCCCCTTTTCCCGCAGGCGCATCAATACGCGGGTCACCTCCGGCACGTTGAGCCCGGCGGCTGTCAGCTCGTCAGCACGGGCAAAAACCTCGCGCGGCGTCCCTTCCATCAGTATATGCGCCTTTTCCATGACGACGATGCGCCCGGCCATGCGGGCGGCGTCCTCCATGCTGTGGGTAACGAAGATAACTGTGGTACCGTGCCTTTGCTGGTATTCGACGATAAAGCGGAATACTTCCTCCCGCCCGACGGGATCAAGGCCGGCCATCGGTTCGTCCAGGACGAGCACCTCCGGCTCCATGGCAAAGACGCCGGCCAGCGCCACGCGGCGCTTCTGCCCGCCCGACAGCTCAAAGGGAGACGCTTCCAGCACCGATAGATCCAGCCCGACGGTGCGTACAGCGTCTTCGACGCGGCGGTCGATTTCCCCCTGCTCCAGCCCCATGTTTCTGGGGCCGAAGGAGATATCTCGGCGCACCGTTTCCTCAAACAGCTGGTATTCCGGGTACTGGAAAACCAGGCCGACGGCAAAGCGGGCGGCCCGTGTCATATCGCGGTTTTGAAAGATGTCCTCGCCGTTTATCAGCACCCGGCCGCCTGTCGGCCGCAGGAGACCGTTGAAATGCTGAATGAGCGTTGATTTTCCGCTGCCCGTATGTCCGATAAGTCCGATGATTTCGCCTTTATGCGCGGCAAAGCAGACGTTGTCGACGGCCACCTTTTCAAAGGGGGTGCCCGCCGAATAAACATGGCTCAGGTTTTCGACCTTCAATACCTCGTTCAATGGTGCTTACCTCTTCAAAAAATCCAAAATGGCGTCGGCGCACTGCTCGACGGACAGCGCGGTCAGCGGCAGAGAAACGCCGCAGGCCCTGCCCAGCTCGTCCAGCAGCGCCACTGTCTGCGGCGGCGCGAGGGAGAAACGGCGCAGATCATCGACGCGGGAAAAGATTTCTTCCGGCTTTCCATCCATCAGCACCCGGCCGTGATCCATGACGACGACCCGCCCGGCCTGCGCCGCCTCATCCATATGATGGGTAATGAGAACGACGGTCATGCCGTTTTCCCGGTTGAGCCGGTGCACTGTTTTCATGACCTCGGCACGGCCGAGAGGGTCGAGCATAGCGGTCGGCTCGTCCATGATGATAGCGCGGGGCTGCATGGCCAGAACGCCGGCGATGGCGATGCGCTGCTTCTGCCCGCCTGACAGCAGGTGGGGGGCGTGGCGCTTGAACTCGCTCATCCCGACGGCGGCCAGGGACTCGTCCACCCTGCGGCGGATTTCCTTGGGCGGCAGGCCCATGTTTTCCGGCGCGAAGGCGACGTCCTCTTCCACCACGGTGGCGACAATCTGGTTGTCGGGGTTTTGAAAGACCATTCCCGCCGTCTTGCGGATGTCAAACAGCCTGTTTTCATCGCGGGTATTCATCCCGCCGACCAGAACGTCGCCCGACGTCGGCAGCAAAATGGCGTTGAACAGCTTGGCCAGCGTCGACTTACCGCTGCCGTTGTGTCCCAGCACGGCGACGAATTCCCCCTCTTCCACCGACAGGCTGACGCCTGCGACGGCCGGCGGGCCGGGCTGCCTGTCCTCCCCCTGGGGATAGGAATAGACGACGTCTCTCAGCTCGAGTATGGGCATGGGCTTCCCTCCTAACGCTCGGACGTCCAGCGGGCGGCGTGGCCACAGGGCAGCGCCAGCCCCGTCGAGCGGCATGTAAGCCCCAGCTCCGACGCTTCGACGCTGCCGCCAAAGCGGCTGCACAGAACGGCGCCCAGCAGATAGGCCGGCACCGAAGGCGAAATGCCCGCCGTATACGAGCTGATGATGACAAAAAGCGGATTGTCCGACAAAACGCCGGCGCACAGCTCGACAAAGGCGGCAATGTCGGCTTCAAACCTCCAGATCTCCCCTGTCGGTCCGCGGCCGTAGGAGGGGGGATCCATAATGATGGCGTCGTACCGCCGCCCGCGCTTGATTTCGCGCTGGACAAACTTCTGGCAGTCGTCGACAATATAGCGAATGGGCGCGTCGCCCAGGCCCGAGCTGCGCGCATTTTCCCTGGCCCAGGCCACCATTCCTTTGGCCGCGTCCACATGGCAGACCGAAGCGCCGGCCACAGCCGCGGCCAACGTGGCCCCGCCGGTATAGGCAAACAGGTTGAGCACACTGACCGGCTCTTTTCTCCGCCTAATTTGGCGGGCAATAAAATCCCAGTTGGCCGCCTGCTCAGGGAAAACGCCAGTGTGCTTAAAGCTCATGGGCTTGACATTGAAAACCTGGCCGCGCCAGGACACTGTCCACGCCTGCGGCAGGCTTTTGATATCCCAGCTTCCTCCGCCCGAGGAGGAGCGGTGGTAAACAGCGTCCGTCTTTTTCCACAGTGAGGGGGATGCTTTGGGCCAGATAGCCTGCGGATCGGGCCGCTGCAGGGTATACCCGCCCCATTTTTCCAGGCGTTCACCCCCGCCGCAGTCAAGCAGACAGTATTCTTTCCAGTCTTCCGCCAGCCACATACTTCATCCGCCTCCTTTATACACAGTCTCGCAATCATGTTATTTTACCACCCTTTGCCGCATCCCGTCAAGCGAAAGGGCAAATCCTCTCATTACAGTCAAGCACACATGGCGCTGTATCCCCTTCCATGAGGACGGCGCTGAAGACTGCGCGGCCGTTCTCGTGACCCCGAAACATTGTATAGCGGAACATTGTCCTGAAAATTGCGTCTAAAAGGCAAGGGCTTAAATACACAGGAGGTATCACGCATGAAAAAATCAGCAGCGCTTGTATTTATATTGCTCTGTATGCTGAAGCTGGCTGGATGCTCCTCCACCCCGGGGCTGTTGGATATTACAGGCGCAGAGCAGCTTACAATCCTATCCGGCTCGACGGGAGAAAGCGTCGATATCACCGATGCAGAAGACATAAAGGCCATTACAGACAGCGTTAACACCCTAGAATATGTAAAGGGCGAAAAGGAGAACGGAGACGGCTGGAGCTACGGCTTAAGGTGGTACGACGGGAACGGAGAACTTATTGAATCCCTTACCCTGCTGGGCGACGGCGTCATCATATATGACGGATACTACTATTACCTTGAGGATTCTTCACTTTATCATGCCATAGAATCGGCATTTCCAGCTACGCAGGCCGATGAATGAGTACAGCTGACGCGCGCCGCCTCAGTCTCCCTGCCAAACGGCGGCGGCTCCTTTTTTCAGCCGTCCTGCAAATGATATTCTGGGGCCCGGGCAGAAACGTATTCCTCCCCAGGCGGAACGCCGTTTTATCCAGTGAAAAGGCTGTTAACAAACAAAACCCCCATGTAAGGGGGTTTATGAGCATATGGGTTTGGGGCGCGTCGAAGAGCGGTACAGGATAGACGGCTCCGAGCACTGTGGTAAGCCGTGCATAGCGCCTCTTTTTGCCGAGGCGCGCCGCCTGCGTTTTTTCGCGCGGCGGACAGGCGGTCTGGGGGCTTATTCTCCCCCCTCCATGCGCAATAAATTTTTTGTGTGTTCAAAATCTGCTGATCAACGAGTAAGCCAGCTTTCCGAACAGCTTTTCCGTAACTGCGCGGTATTCCTCTTTGGTCACATCTCCTCCATATGACAGCAGCTCGTATGTGACGCCTGCTTCACGCACGGTATACCCCATGCTTTCAAAGCCGTTGCGCTTATAGAAGGCCTTGCGCCTGACTCGCTGCCGGTAGTTGGGCGCTTTTTCATCAAGCGGCTCGATTGTAAGAAACAGCTTTTTGCCGGCATATTGGGCTTGTAGGGCTTGCAGTACCCGGCTGCCATAGCCCTGGCCGCGCACGGAATCGCTGATGGCAAAAAACATCAGGGCCGCGACGCCCTCTGCTTCAGCGACCAAGGTCAGCCCGACAAAGCGGTCTCCGTCAAGGACGGCGCAAAAATCGCCTTTCCCCTTTTTCACCCGCCTGAACAGGAAAGGCAGCGGCGGCCTTTCCTCCCTGGGGAAAGCCTTGGTAAACAGCTCCTTGATCTCTTTTTTGTACCCGGCGGCGGGGGCAAATTGAATTTCCATGACATCACTTTCTGTTTTCAGGATTTTGGATATATCTTCTATCTTATCATACCGTGTCAAGGCGGTCATTATACTGCGGCCGCATTGCCGGAGCTCTCTGCGCGCCCAGGATTGACAAACGGGGATTTTCCCCATAATATTTTAGGCGGAAACCAAAGGAAAGGCGGAAAAGCATGATGGCTAAGGGTTTGATTCATATTTACACCGGCGGAGGAAAGGGCAAAACGACGGCGGCGCTGGGGCTGGCTGTCCGGGCGGCCGGCCGCGGCAAAAAGGTTTTATGGACGTCCTTTCTCAAGGATTATGCGTCGGGCGAATTTTACGCCGCCCTGCCCTTCGAGGTTGTGCGGGGCGAGCCAGTGCATCAATTCTGGTTCACCATGACAGACGGGCAGAAAGCGGCGGTGGCCGCCGAGCATTCCGCCCGTCTGCGCGCGCTGTTTGAGCGGTGTGGACGCGAGGATATCGATCTGCTTATATTGGATGAAACGCTGGGCTCGCTGTCGGTCGGCGCTTTGCAGGAAGACGAGGTGGTCGCCCTGCTGCAAAGCAAGCCGGAGCGCCTGGAGGTCGTGCTGACCGGCCGCGATCCGTCCCCCCGCCTGCTCGGACTGGCTGATTACGTCAGCGAAATCAACCCGCGCAAGCATCCGTATGACCGTGGCGTTCCTTCCCGCGAGGGAATCGAGTTTTAGCCGCCTGAGCCAGGCATTGAAAAAGACACCCCGCAGGGTGTCTTTTTCCTATGCGCCGAATTATTTTGAAAGCAGGTCTGTAATGACAAGGCCGACTGGCGTGCCGATCATGTAGCCCCACAGGCCGACGAGGATAGCGGGGATAATCAGGCTGTCGTAGCCCTTGGCAACCGCCATGGCGGCCGCCGAGGACGGGCCGCCCAGGTTGGCGTTGGACGAAACGGCCAGCTCTTCGATAGGCAGCTTGAAGATTTTGCCGGCACCCAGCAGCACAAGGATGTTGATGGCCGCGATAATAGCGCAGAAGAGGAAGAGCAGCGGGGCGTTCTTAATGACGCTCCACAGGTCTGCGGGGCAGCCGATGACGACAAAGAAGATATAAATGAGGAAGGTGCCGATTTCCTGTGCGCCGCGCAGATTGGAGAAGAATTTGGGGAAAAGGGATGCAAGCGCAACGGCCACAATGGTCAGAATGACGAATTGGTTGCCGACGATGGTGTTCAAAAGGCCGGTCGTCATGCTGCCGAACCACTCAGACAGCTTGGTGGCGACGGTGGCGACCACAAAGGCAACGGCAATGGTCATTGCCAAGTCAAGCAGGGAGATCTCCTTTTTGCCCCAATAGGCCCCCGCCATGGTCTTGCCATCGCCGGAAATACCGCGGGCTTCAACCGCTTCCTGATGGGGGTGCCGATAGTGCTTCTTGCCAAAGTTGCTGCTGGGCAGCCAAAGCAGGATAAAGAAGGCGATGGCCATAACAAAGTTGTCAGCCACAACCTCTGCAGACAACAGGGTTTCATCCATGTTGACCGAAGATGCGATGGCGAACAGGTTGACGCCGCCGCCGATGTAAGAGCCGGTCAGGACGCCGGCCATTTTGTCAAGCTGGGGGATAAAGTTGTTGAGACACAGGAAGGCGACAACCGCACCCAGAACAGTGCCAACCGCGCCTATGTTGAAGCAGATAAACATTTTGCCCGTGTCTTTGATGATTTTTTTGATATCCGCACGGAACAACAGCATCGCGACTGCCAGCGGGATACAGTAGTTCTGCACCGTATCATATACCGGCGACGCGGACGGGATCAGCTTAATGTTGGTGGAAACGACAGCCAAAATCAAACCAATAACAGGGCCCGACAGCTTTTCTGCCCATTTGTAGTGCTGCTCAAGATAGATAGATGCCGCAGCGAAAACGATCAGTATTGTCCACAATACCCAGGTATCGTCCGCTGAGATCAGGGTGCCGCCTTCAGCAGCCAACAAAAGATTCAGCATAAAAGGACCTCCTTCAATTTTTTATAAAACCGGCAGACGCCCCTTCCCCTTCGCTTCTCCACGCAAATGCAGGGACCTCTGCCGAGTCTTACCACAACCTTGAACATTCTATTAACGTATTTGATTATATCCTTTTTCCACCAAACTAGCAATAGCTTTCGTGAATTTTAGTGCACTTTGCACGGTTACATTGTGCAAAATAACGATTTTTCTTCAAAAAATAGAT
>CAJMOV010000028.1 GCA_905215125.1 uncultured bacterium
CCATCCAGTCGCTGTCGCGCTTGGCCAGGTAGTCGTTGACGGTGACGATGTGGACTCCCTTGCCCTCCAGCGCATTGAGGTAGGCCGGCAGGGTGGCGACCAGGGTCTTGCCTTCGCCCGTCTTCATTTCGGCGATGCGGCCCTGGTGCAGGATGATGCCGCCGATGAGCTGCACGCGGTAGGGCGTCATGCCCAGCACGCGGCCGGCCGCTTCACGGCAGACGGCAAAGGCGTCTGGCAGGATGTCGTCCAGCGTTTCGCCGGCGGCCAGCCGCGCCTTGAGCGCCGGGGTCTGGGCCTTGAGCTCCGCGTCGCTCATGGCGGCGTATTTGCCGGCCAGGGCTTCGGTGGCGTCGACGAGGGGATTTATTTTTTTCAGCTCCTTCTGGGACGTGTCCCCAAAGAGCTTTTTGATAAACGAAGCAGCCATGTCAATCAACTTCCTTTCAATGCCCGAACGGGGCATACCTGTCTGTTATTATAACACAAATACAGTGTGAAAATATAGATGAATTGTAAAAGAAAGGCCGCGGATGCGGCCCTTCTTCAATATCCGGCTGTCAGGCGGGCGCTTTACCGTCCTTTACTGCCCTGTCTGCGGATAAGCAGAGCGGCCAGGGCAATAAAAATGGCGTACCCCGCAATGGCGATGACCGACGCTTCCGCGCCGAAGTCCCCGCCGGTGATAAGGAAGGATCGGCTGTCCAGCACATAATTCCACAGATAAAGATCGTTGGCTTCCGGCCCGATGTGGACAAGGCCGACGAGCGCCATGTTCCAGACGGCGTGCACCAGCGCGCTGTTCCAGATATTGCCGCTGTGAATGGCAATGAGGGAAAAAAGCACCCCCACCACGCTGCCTGCCGCCAGCAGCTGCAAAAAGCTGACAAAGTCCAGCTCGGCGCCAATGACATGAGACACGGCAAAAATCCCCGATGGCACGGCGACGGCGACAGCCTTGTTCCAGCGGCGCTCCAGAGCCGTCATGATGACGCCGCGGAAGACGGCTTCTTCCACAATACCAGCCGCCAGGCCGTAAAACACGACCGCGTCGACGGCGATGTACCAGACCTGCCCTGCCGTCATGGGGGTTGTCCGCCAAACGCCGGAAGTCAGGGTGAACGCCAGGATGACCAACGCCGGTAACGCCAGGGCTGCAGCGCACCAGACGGGCCGGAGGGACACCGGCGCCAAGCGGCAGTCGCGCGGCGCAAGGCGCAGGACTTTTCTGCAAGCAGCAAACACACACACAAGCGCCAGCGCAATATAAAGCACGCCGGAGACGGCGCTTCCCACCGCAGCGGGAAGGCCAAGCTGCGTCAGCCCTTCCCCGGCGAGCACGGCAGCAAGCTGTGTGACGATCAGCAGGACAAACGCAAGGATACAGGCTGCGACGGCGCGGCCTGTCGACAGCCTTACAGAATTTCTGGGGGACATAGTCTTTCCTCTCTTTCCGGTTTTACAAAAGCGCAGCTATTTCTGCGGCGCAGCAAGTATTTTCCCGCTTTACGTGCAGCCCCGTCCATTCCGGCCCAATTTTCCGCTTAAACAACCGGGCGCATTTAATGCCCATGCGGAGAGGGGCGGTTTACGGGATCGGATTTTGCGTCGGCGCGCAGCAGAAGCGCCAGCACAGCTCCCATGGGAACCAACGCGCCCCAGATGGCTTTTCCCCCTATCGCGTGGCACAGCAAAACGCCGACGGCGCCGCCCGCAACAAAGAAGAGCAGCATCAGCGCGTGGTTGACGATGCGGCGGATGAACGCGCCGTCGCGCTTCTTACTCCATTTGGCCAGGTGTATGCCGATTTGCCTGATGTGATTGGTGCAGAAGGTGGTGGCGACTGCGACGCCGTTTGCCTGCCGGAACGTATTATACTGCATGGAGCAGATAAAATTGACGGCCACCTGCGTGACCTGAAAGGGCACGCCGTCCGGCAATAAGCCCAGCAGAAAAATGACCCCCATCTCGGCGGCGACAAGCGTCGTCTCCCACCGCAGCCGCGCGGTGCGCATACGTTCATACAGCAGCTCGGATACAAAAGCGCCCAGCATATAGGCGGTGATGGGGATGAAGTAGTAGGCCGCCTCCCACCACCGCGCATTGCCCAGCGCCATGGCGAGCAAAACGACGTTGCCCGTCTGTGCGTTGCAGAATATACCGCCCCGCAGGGTATAGGTAAAGGTGCCCAGCAGTCCGCCCGCCGCCATGAGCAGGCGGTAAACGGCCCAGCTTTCGCATACCAGAAATTGGTTGTTTTCTTCTGTAATGACTTTATCGCGCATGGCTTTATAGTCCTTTTTGGATAATTTTATTTATATATAGCTATTTGTATTTATTTTCATGAAAAGATCATGCGGCGATCGCCCTGAAAGGCCGGCCTTCCCCTGCCGCACTTGGTAAGCAGTCCAAATTCTTGGCCGGAAATGGAAAGCTCCACCCTGTCGCCGCTTAGCGCCTGAAAAGCCACATAATAACGAGTCGTCGGCCTACTTGCCCGACGTAGCAGCATCGACGTCAGACGAGGAGAACGGCTATTGCCGCGCCATCGGTCTATACCGCCCGCTGGGGCAGCGCTGCAACCACGATGGGCATCACAGCTCCAGACAGAGCAGGCATGTAGCCAAATCCAAAGCCTATGCCCGGCACATCCACTCCCTCTCATCCCTTTTTTACTTTTGCCTTAACACATATCTTAACACATTCGGCCAGCCGCAATCAAGTGTGCGACGCTTTCCCCCTTTACGCGAAAGGGGTTTTCTTGTATAATAAGCGTTGATAGATTGAAAGATAGGAGTCTTACTGCCGTGATTCAATACGATGAGATTAAAAATAAGCTGGTCAATATGCGCCCGCAGCTGAATGAGCTGCGCATTGCCCTGGATTTGGACCGCGGCATGACGGAAGCAGCCGAGCTGGAAAATAAGACGGCCGCGCCAAATTTTTGGGACGATCCTGAAAGCAGCCAGCGCGTCCTGCAAAGGATCAAGCAGCTCCAGGGCAAAAACCAGCGCTATGAGAAGCTGGCCGCCCTGTATGAAGACACCCTGACCCTGGTGGAGATGGCTGAGGAAATGGGGGACGAAAGCCAGCTGCCGGAAATTGAACGGGATTTCAAGGCCTTCTGCGCCGAGCTGGAGGATCAAACCCTTTCTACCCTGCTGACGGGGGAATACGACAAAAACAACGCCATCATGTCCTTCCACGCTGGGGCCGGCGGCACCGAAGCGCAGGACTGGGCGCAGATGCTTTTGCGTATGTACACCCACTGGGCCGACGCGCGCGGCTTTTCCCACAAGCTCCTTGATATCATCGACGGCGAAGAGGCCGGGATCAAAAGCGCCGACCTGCTGATCGAAGGGGAAAATGTCTTTGGCTACCTCAAAAGCGAAGCGGGGGTGCACCGCCTGGTGCGCGTCTCCCCCTTCGACGCATCGGGGCGGCGGCACACCAGCTTTTCCGCCATCGAGGTCATGCCGGAAATTGACGACGATTTCGACGTGGAAATCAACCCTGACGACCTGAAGGTCGACACCTACCGCTCAGGCGGCGCGGGCGGCCAGCACGTCAACAAGACGGAATCGGCCATCCGCATCACCCATATCCCGACGGGCATCGTCGTCGCCTGCCAGAACGAACGCTCTCAGCATCAGAACCGCGAAGTGGCCATGCGCATGCTCAAAAGCAAGCTGGTCGAAATCAAAGAGCGCGAACATCTGGACAAGATTTCCGACATCAAAGGGGTTCAAAAGTCCATCGAATGGGGCAGCCAGATCCGCTCCTATGTCTTTATGCCCTACACGCTGGTCAAGGATCACCGCACCGGGTATGAAAACGGTAACATCGGCGCCGTCATGGACGGGGATTTGGACGGTTTTATCAACGCCTATCTCCGCGCCGCCGCGACCGGCACCTGGGCGAAATGAGGGTAATCCTGCAAAAATGCAAAACCGCCTGTATAAACAGGCGGTTTTTTTGCGATCTGTTTATAGTGTACTTGCCGCCGCACTTTGCACTTTATCTGATGCTTCCCGCTTGGGCAGCCGCCGCAAATATCGACGATATGAGCTCTCGCGGGTCTTTGTTGATTGCCGCAGCTACAGGCATTGCTCAAAGCGACGCCCACATCAAAGCGGCTACGGTGTCCAGCAACGGGACAGCGACGATCGCCTATGACGGCAGCCCCCACAGCTTAGGCGGTGTGTTTGCCGTTTATAAGTAAGGCTATGATTCAGCGCTTTTTAATCGGCCAAAACACGGCTTTGCGCTGTTATGCCTGTCCGAAAGCGTCGGCGCCGGGAAGGCGGAAAAAGCTGTAGAAATTCCCACAAGCGAATAGGGCTTACGAAAAAACGCGCACAGATTGTGCGCGTTTCTTTGTATCTGCTTTTGCTCCCCTCTTCCCTATTCTCCCGCTCCTTCGGGCAGCTTGCAGACCTCGACCCAGCCGCGCGCCTGCGAGCAGGCTTCCAGCTCGCTGCACGTCAGCTCTACGGCCGAAGCGTCGCTGCCGGCGGCGGGAAAGACGGTTTCAAACCGCTGCAGGGATTTATCCAGCCAGACCTCGCATTTGCCCGGCGGCAGGTCGAAGGGGCAGACGCCGCCGATATAATGGCCGGTCATTTGCCGCACCTGCTCGGGCGTCAACATTTTAGCCTTCAGGCCGAACTGCTCGCGGTAACGCTTGTTGTCAATGCGCGCGTCGCCCGCGGCGACGATAAGATAACAGCTTTCCCCGTCCTTTTGCAGGAAGGAAAGCGTTTTGGCAATACGCGCCGGGATGACGCCGACGGCCTTCGCCGCCAATTCCACCGTTGCGCTGGAAACGGAAAACTCGCGTACCCTGCCCTCCAGCTGCCAGGCTTTCAGGTACTCTTTCACATTCTGTACCGGCATAGGCTTACAGGATGAGCACGAAGGTGCCGATGGTGATGAGCAGCCCGCCGGCCACCGTCTTTATATCGACCGTTTCGTGCAGGACGACAAAGGCGAGAATCATGGAAATGACCACGCTGAACTTGTCGATGGGCACCACCTTGGACGCTTCGCCGATTTGCAGGGCATGACAATAGCATAGCCAGGAAAGGCCGGTGCAGATACCCGACAGGATGAGGAAAACCCACCCCTTGGTCTGGATATCGGCGACGCCGTGCTGCGCGCCGGTAATAAATACCATACCCCACGCCATGACGAGTACGACAACGGTGCGTATCGCCGTCGCCAGGTTAGAATTGATCCCTTCAATGCCGATTTTCGCCAGAATAGACGTCAGCGCCGCAAACACGGCGGATAAAAGCGCCAGCACGGCCCACATGTGCTTTCCCCCCAGCTTTGCTTTCATGACAAACGCATGTCCTTTCCACCAGTCTGCTTTTTCTTATCGTACCACTTGCGGCGGCAAAAGGCAAGCAGGCGCATAATTTTATCATGAAATGCAAAAATAGCCATGAGGTGAAAAGCTTGAAGATCACAAAACAGGAGTATCAGAAGCTATACGAAAAGGCTTCTCCCCCCTCTCCCTCCTATAAAAACATCCCGATGGCCTTTCTGGTCGGCGGGCTGCTGTGTACCGTCGGCCAGGGCTTCCGCACCCTGTACGAATCACTGGGGCTGGGAGAGAAGGCGGTGGCCGCCGCCGTTGCCGTCACTATGGTTTTCCTCGGCGTCTTTTTGACGGCGATCGGCGTTTATGAAAAAATCGCCAAGGCGGCTGGAGCCGGCACCCTGGTTCCCATTACTGGTTTTGCCAATTCCATCGCTTCTCCCGCTCTGGAATTCAAAACTGAAGGTATGGTGCTTGGCACCTGTGTCAAAATGTTTACCATAGCCGGCCCTGTACTGGTGTTGGGCATTTCCACATCGGTCCTGTATGGCCTTATCCTGATTATTTTTGGAGGATAGTATGGCGACAATACACTTTGAACGCCCAGCATATGTCAAAGCCTATGCCGTCTGCGCCGGCAAGAAGGAGGGTGCAGGCCCCCTAGGCGATCGGTTCGACGTCGTCTGCCCGGACGGCTGGTACGGCGAAAAAAGCTGGGAAAAGGCCGAGATGAAAATGGTTTCTACAGCTTGGCGCACAGCGCTGCAAAAGGGCGGCGTCTCCCCTGCCGAGCTTGGCTGCGCCCTAGGCGGCGACCTGCTCAACCAATGCGTGTCCACCAGCTTTGGTATGCGGGAAAGCGGCATCCCCTTTCTGGGGCTATACGGCGCCTGCTCCACCATGGCGGAAAGCCTTCTGATAGGTTCGTCCTTTATCAGCGGCGGTGTTCAGGACTACGTGCTCTGTACGGCGTCCTCTCATTTTTGCTCGGCTGAACGGCAATACCGTTACCCCCTGGCTTATGGCGGGCAGCGTCCCCCCACGGCCCAATGGACGGCGTCGGCGGCTGCCGCCGTTGTTCTGACCAAAGAGACGCAGAAGGTCAAAATCACCCGTGCGCACATTGGCAAAATCTATGATCCCGGCGTCACAGACGCCAATAACATGGGCGCGGCCATGGCGCAGAGCGCCTATGAAACGATTTCCAGCTATTTCAGCGACACCGGGGACAAGCCGGAGGATTATGATATCATCGTCACGGGAGATCTGGCTTCCATCGGCAAGCAGCTGGTGCTTGACTTGTTTGACGGCGACGGCGTCAATATGCGGCCAGTTTACGATGATTGCGGGCTGATGCTTTTCCACGGCGGGCAGGACGTACACGCCGGCGCTTCGGGTTGCGGATGCTCGGCGGCCGTATTGGGCGGCTACCTGCTGCCCGCGCTGGAAAAAGGGATCTTCAAGAAAATCCTGTTTTGCGGTACCGGCGCCCTCCTCTCTCCTATTACTTCAACGCAGGGCGAGTCCATCCCTGGAATCTGCCACCTTATCTGCCTGGAATCGGAGGTCAAATAATGGATTATTTGAAAGCCTTTCTTGTCGGCGGGCTCATCTGCGCGCTCAGCCAAATTCTGATCGACCGCACCAAATTGACGCCGGCGCGTATTTTGAGCAGCTATGTCGTGCTGGGCATTGTCCTGACGGCCGTGGGAATTTATCAGCCTATCGTCGATTTCGGCGGCGCAGGCGCTACCATCCCTCTGCTTGGCTTTGGCTATTCTATGGCAAAGGGCGTCGAGGAAGCCGTCGCCCAAAGCGGCTGGGTCGGTATGTTTACCGGCGGGCTTGCCGCAACAGCAGGTGGAATTGCCGCTGCCGTCGGCTTTTCCCTGCTGGCCTCCTTTTTCTTCAGGTCGAGCGACCGATCTTAGATAATTTCCATTTTTTGTTTATTTCCCAACCGGATTCGCGCTCATTCGCCATTCCTGCATGATATGATAGGGCCATACTTCAATAAAGGAGGAACGGCCCATGGCGCTTCATTTGTGGACAAGCCCAGGGAAGCGGGAGTTTAAATGGCTGCCCGTTGGCAGCATCGCCAAGAATCCCAACCAGCCGCGGCGGGTTTTTGATGAAAAGGCACTGCTCGAGCTTTGCGACAGCATCCGCCGTTATGGGGTCATTACCCCCCTGACTGTCCGCAGGGTCGACGGCGCATATCAGCTGATCGCCGGCGAAAGGCGTCTGCGCGCTTCCATCATGGCGGGACTGGAGGCTGTCCCCTGCTATATTGTCGCCGCAGAGGAGCAGGACAGCTCGCTTATGGCGCTTGTAGAAAACCTTCAGCGCCGCGATTTGGATTTTTTTGAAGAAGCCCTTGGCCTTCAGCGCCTGACCGATTTATACGGAATGACTCAGCAGCAGGCGGCCGAAAAGGTAGGTAAGACGCAGTCTTCGGTCGCAAACAAACTGCGTTTACTCAAGCTGACGCCAGAGGTCATTGCTTTGGTGCGCGAGCACGGGCTTACCGAACGTCACGCACGCGCCCTGCTTCGCATCAGCGACGCAGACGTACAGTGCCGTGCGGCGCAGGAAATTGCGCGGCGTGGGCTTAACGTTGAGCAAACAGAAGCCTATATTGAGCGTCTTTTGACAGCCCGCCGAGCCAAGCCTGGACGTAGGAAAGGCTTGATCCGCGATGTTCGGCTTTTTCTCAATACCGTCAACCGTGCTGTCGGGCTGATGCAATCGGCCGGCGTCGGCGCTCAAGTCGATCAACAGGAGCTTACCGACGAGCTGGTCGTCACTATTCGAATCCCCCGGCCCGCCAAGCCGGTATAATTTCCATGGTACACCCTCCACTCTCTTTTTGCCGGCGGGATGTTTCACGTGAAACGCCCTGCCAACCTCCCTTGTCCCGTCAGAGATCCTTTTTCTGACGGGATTTCTTATTCTTATCTGAAGATTACCCGATTTATCGCCGATAGCTGACAACGGAAATCCCCTCCTTCGTCTTGCCGTAAGCCTACGGATATGATACAATTAAATCGAGCTTGGCGTAATGCAGCCAGAGCTTTATCGATAAGCAGAAGCTCGCTTACTCGTTTTCATCTGGATGATTAGAGCAAGCGACTTGCTTTCAACCCTCCCCCAGTGTTCAGAGCCACTGGGACAAGCTAAAATTCTTGTCTGCGGCGCTCGATAGCAGTGCCCTGCCGTCCGAAAGCAGTTTTACTTGAGCGGTATTGATCAAGCAATGGTGCTTGTATCATTTTAACAGTATAAGCGGTGATAGATATGGAAAAGGTAATCTTTTACAAAAGGCCCTGGTTTTTATGGCTGTGCGTGATTTTATGCCCCCCGGCCGGCTTTGCTCTTTTATGGATTTTCCACCGGGACAAAAAGCTGACGACTAAAATATTTTTATCTGTGGTCTTTCTTTTTATCTCCTATATCTGGGTTACAGCGCTGCTTGACGAAGCGCAAAAATTATCTGGTGCGCCATCCGGATCTGCCATGTCAACTGAAAGTCATTATATCACTGCGAATTGGCAAAGCAATATATTTTGATTCCCAAATAAGGACGTGATATGCCTATGCGGCCGACAGGACATATCGCCTGTAATGATTGCAGATCACGGGAGCTGGACGGCTTCATTTGCTCTATAAGCCTGTCCTTCCCTTGCTCTGTTTCACGTGAAACGCCCGCCGAAGGCTTTCCCGGCGGGTTTTTTTCTTTACATTTATCCCTCGACGGAGCTATAATAAAACATACCTGAAGCTGACAAATTGCGCAGGCTGAATTGTCTTGTAATTATGCAAGCGGCCGCTTTAAGCCGCATAAGCCCATCCCGTTTGTAAGCCTTTTCACCTTCAGTATTACGCCTATGTGAAAGTTTTCAGCTCACAGCAGCTAGCCGGGCCGTTACTGCCCCGTCAATACAAGCTGGCTTGCAGGGCTTTTCCGTCTTATAATCTGATTGTGCCTGTAATGTATGAAATCAACCTTTTTTAGCCATGATAGGAGTGCCTGCCCATGGGGAAAATTGTAGCCCTTTCCAACCAAAAGGGCGGCGTCGGCAAAACGACGACGGCCGTCAACCTCGCCTGCTGCGTGGCTGCGCGGGGCAAACGAGTTCTGCTGTGCGACTTTGACCCGCAGGGCAACTCCAGCTCCGGCTTGGGCGTCAGCGCCGGTGGAAAAGGGATTTACGCTGCCCTGTCTGGCCTGATGCCAGCCGAGCAGGCCATCTGCCACACCCGTTGGTGCGATCTGCTGCCAGCCGACGTCAATCTAGCCGCGACAGAGCAGGAGCTGGCCGGCGCCGACGAGCGTCAGCTTGCGCTGCGGGCCATCCTGCGTCCGCTGCGTGACAGGTACGATTTCATTTTTATCGACTGTCCCCCTTCCCTGGGTCTTTTGACCATTAACGCCCTGGCTGCCTCTGATACCGTGCTTGTGCCCATGCAGTGCGAATACTACGCTCTGGAAGGGCTTTCCCAGCTGGTGGCTACCATCCGCACGGTTAAGCGATCCATCAACCCGCCCCTCGACATCGAAGGAATTATTCTGACCATGTACGACGGCCGCACCAACCTAACCTTGCAGGTATCAGAAGAGGTTAAAAAATTTTTCGGCAGCAAGGTCTTTAAAACCGTAGTGCCCCGCAATGTGCGCCTGTCGGAAGCGCCCAGCCACGGCAAGCCCATCCTGGCCTATGATCGCCTGTCTCGCGGGGCGGAAGCCTACGGACAGATCGCCGACGAGTTTTTAAAGCGCAACAAAGGAGGAAGATAAATGGCCGAGGGGAAACAGCCCAAGGGCCTTGGCAAGGGCCTTTCCGCCCTGTTCGGCGAAGACGCCGCCATGGAAGCCGTCACCGGCTTGAAAATCCGGGACATTGAGCCCAGCCCCAACCAGCCCCGCCATATCTTTGACGAAGGGGCGCTGGCCGAGCTGACTGAAAGCATCCGTCAAAACGGCGTCATCACCCCCATTACCGTCCGCCGCGATGGAGATGTTTACCGCATTATTGCCGGCGAACGCCGCTGGCGTGCGTCCCGCATGGCCGGTCTGGACGAAATTCCGGCCCACATCCTGGATGTAGACGAACAAACAGCCTACGCCCTGGCTCTCATTGAAAACCTTCAGCGCGAAAACCTTGACCCCATCGAAGAGGCCGAGGGCTATAAAACCCTGATGGATAATTACGCCATGACGCAGGAACAGGCGGCCGAACGGGTAGGTAAATCCCGCCCTGCCGTCGCTAATGCGCTGCGGCTGTTAAACCTCCCCCCTTCCCTGCGGCAGCAGGTGTCGGAGGGAAAGCTGTCGGCTGGGCACGGGCGGACGCTGCTGCCGCTGAACGATCCCGATCAGATGCAGGCGGCGGCCCAGGTAGTCATTGAGCAAGGGCTGTCGGTGCGCGAAACGGAAAAGCTGGTCGCCCGTCTGACAGCGCCCAAAAAAGAAAAAAAAGCCTCCTCTTCGAAGGATGCCATCTATATTGAAGATCTCCAGCGCCGTCTATCGGCGGCGACGGGGTATAAGGTCACCATTCAGCACGGCCGAAAAAAGGGCCGGCTGAGCATTGAATATTACGGCAACGACGGACTGGAGGCGCTGTGCGCCGCCCTGAAGTCCATTAAGCCATAAAAAGGAGACTGCACCAATGCTGGACATCAAAGTATTGCGCGAAAATACCGCCTACGCCAAAGAACGCCTGCAAACCCGCGGGCGCAGCTATGACGCTGAAGTTGACCGCGCTATCGAGCTGGACGAGCAGCGGCGCAAGCTGATCGTCGAAAGCGAAACCCTGAAGGCCGACCAAAACCGCATGTCCAAGCGCATTCCCGAAATGAAGAAAAAGGGCGAGGATACGGCAGCCGCCATGGTGGAGATGAAGCTGCTTTCCGCTCGCGGCAAAGAGTTGTCCACCCAGCTTTCCGCACTGGAGGACGAGCTGCGCAGCGTCATGCTGGGTATCCCTTGCCTGCCGGACGACAGCGTCCCCATTGGCAAAGACAGCGATGACAACGTCGTCGTGCGCGTCTGGGGCGAGCCGCGCGCCTTTGACTTTGAGCCGCAGGCCCACTGGGACATCGGCGCAAAGCTCGGCATCATTGACGCACCCCGCGCAGCCAAGGTGACGGGCGCGCGCTTCAACTTCATGCGCGGGGGCGGCGCGCGGCTGGAACGCGCTTTTCTCAACTTCTGCCTGGATAAAAACAACGAGGGCGGCTTTACCGAGCTCATGTGCCCCTATATGGCCAACAGCGCCACCCTGACCGGCACCGGCCAGCTGCCCAAATTCGCCGATCAGATGTTCAAGGTCGCCGATACCGATTACTACCTGATTTCAACAGGCGAAATCCCGGCCACCAACTTTTACAGCGGCGAAATCCTTGATGCCGCCGATCTTCCCATCTACGTTACAACCAATACCGCCTGTTTCCGAAGCGAAGCAGGCGCCGCCGGGCGCGATACCCGCGGCCTTATCCGCGTGCATCAGTTTCACAAGGTCGAGGTGGTCAAATTCGTCCTGCCCGAAAATTCTATGGACGAGCTGGAAAGCCTGACCCGCCATGCCGAAGGCCTGCTTCAGGCCCTCGGCCTCCCCTATCGCGTCGTTTGCTGCTGTACCGGGGATATGGGCGCCAACCAGACCAAGCAATACGATATTGAGGTCTGGATGCCTTCCTATAGGAAATATGTTGAAATCTCGTCCTGTTCCAACTACGTCGACTATCAGGCGCGGCGCGCCGGCATCCGCTTCAAGCGTGAAAAGGGCGGTAAGACGGAATTTGTCCACACCCTTAACGGGTCCAGCCTGCCGGCAGAACGTGCCGTAGCCGCCATTCTGGAAAACTATCAAAATGCCGATGGCACAGTCAATGTACCGGAAGCGCTGCGCCCTTATATGGGAGAAATGGAGGTCATAACAAAATGAAAGATTACGTCATGAGACGAAAAGATCGCGCGACAAGCGAGGAAGAAGCCCTGGAAATCCTGCAAAACGCGCTGTTTGCCACTGTTTCCTGCCTGACGCCCGATGGGCACCCTTACGGCGTCGCCGTCTCCCACGCCGTAGACGGTAAAACAGTTTATTTCCACTGCGGCATGTCCGGGCTTAAGGTCGACAGCTTTGCCGCCCATGACCGCGTCTGTATTTCCGCCGTTGAAAAGGCAGCCACCGACGCGCCCGGCCTGACGACCAATTATCGTTCGGCTGTCGCCTTTGGCCGCGTCCACCCCTGCGATGCCGAGGAAGCCAAAAAAGGCCTGATGGCTGTCGGCCGAAAGTTCACTCCCGATCACATGGCTGAAGTTGAAGCCTGTATCGGCAAGTCCATGGGGCATACCCGCGTCTATGCTGTTGAAATTGAAGCCATTACCGGTAAAGCTAATATTAAATAGTATTATTTACTTTTAATATTTCTATTTGTATTCACCCCTGTCGCCTGATGCACTACAAAAATGCTCTGGCGGCAGGGGTGAAAGAGAAATTTTGGGGTATAATATTGACACCGCATACCTGA
>CAJMOV010000029.1 GCA_905215125.1 uncultured bacterium
GAATTCTTGATGCCGCAGGGTGATAAATATATTCATTTTACTAATTATCTAAAAAATGTCATGCACAAGGACAAGATGAAATTACACTTTTGTTCACAGAGATAGAGCATATATGAGGGTCTCCTTGCCAAATCTATGCGGACGTATTATTGGGAGAATGATCGCACTCAAAGCTATGCATTGGGATGACTGCACGCAAATTTTACCGTGACCTCTTGCGATTTATCCAAGAGAATTTATATACTCCGGAAAAAGTAAAAACCCTCTTTGCGAGAAAATTTAATAAAGGACAAGGGAATACGGTAACCTCTTCAAAACCTAGACGTAAAAATATTGTATCGCCGTCTGTTTTTGAAGTGGAAAAGTATTTATGTGCATGGGATGATTTGGAAAATTATCGGTTACAAGAAAACGCCTTAAAACAAATTGTTTTTTGGACTTGTCTCTAAAAATGACAATATTGAAGATATTTTGATTAAAGCTACTGCATTAAATGATTTTTATAGTACGAATATTTTTCTATTTATTCTGTTGCACGGCATATTTTGCTTTTAGATATTGACAAGCGGTTAAGGAATAATGATTTAAGCCTTATTTAGGATATTTCTCATACAGTCTTTCCAAATGGCAAGGCAAAAACGATTTATTCTTTCGCCACAAAATACTGCAGTTATCACGAACCTGATGTTTACCCTATATGCGATGATTACATTAACAAGATTTTACTATATTATAGAGATATGGAAGGCTTTTCAGAGTTTACAAATGAAATGCTGTTGCACTACCTTTCCTTTAATAAAATATTGTATGAATTCCGAAAATTTTATAAATCGGAGAAATATTCCTTAAAGGAAGCTGATCAATATCTATGGCAATTAGGGAAAGAAAGCTTCTCTAAAAAATATTGAATGATGCGCACAATGAATAGCCGTAAAGGGACGTACATCGACTATGTGTAATATGTTGAGAATGTGTGTATCGCCGTTTGAGCGGATGCCCGACGGGACAGGCTTCGGCTATTGCACACAGGGCTTTTGCTTGCCGGCAGAGGCTAGGGCAGAAGCAAATCGCAGGCCATGCCAGTAACAAGGGAAAAAAGGAACAGCGCGCCAGTCAGACAGAGGTTTTCGCGCAGATTTTTATTGGTGCGGAAAAGTACGGCAAGCCCAACGCCGGCGCCCATACACAGTCCCGCCACCGCAGAGCCAAAGGAGAGCGCGCCCGACAGGTACAGCTCAGTAAGGATGACTGATGACGCACAGTTGGGGATCAGGCCGATCACCGCGGCCAAAAGGGGCTGAAGCCGATGGCCGGACAGCAGGAAGCGGGAAATGTTGCCCTCTCCAATAAGCGATATGCCAATACCCAGCGTCAAGTTGACTGCCAGCAGAAACAGGGCGATGGTGAAGGTGTGCCGCAAAGCGGCGATAAAGATGCCATTTTTTTCACAGCCGCAATGCTGGCACAGAGAGTGAAGGTCCGGCTTTTGCTGTGTACGGGTAAAGCGGCGCAGCGCAAAATCCGTGCACAGGCCGAAAAATACCGCGGCAAGAAGCTTGATAAGCAGCAGGCGGATGAGTACAGGCAGCGCAGCGGGGTGAGACAACAGGATGGGAACGGCTTCGTCGCTTGTGGACAGAAAAACGGCGATCAGGGTTCCAGCGGTAATGAGCCTTCCGCTGTAAAAGTTGGCTGCGGCGGCGGAAAAGCCGCATTGGGGAACCAACCCCAGCACCGCGCCGCCAATAGGGCCCCAGGGGCCTGCCTTGGAAAGCGATTCGGTCAATCGTTCGCTGGCGCGGTGTTCTAAAAATTCCAGCAGCAGATAGGCGATAAAAAGAAACGGGATGGTTTTTAGGGTATCGACAAGCGCGTCGAGGATGACTTCAGACATGGGGCGCCTTCTTTCAAGGTTATGCGGAAGCTTATACCCTTTAAGTATAACACCCGAGGGTGCGGAACACAATTGATATTTCCCGCAAAATGTCGCTGGCTGCGGCGGGCGGCTTGGCAGAGCTATGCGCTGTGTAATATGCACCTATAAAATATTGTGCTGAAAGTCGTCCTGGTATAAAGCCAGATGGCTATACAGCGGGCGTATGGGGTACGCTTGCCGAAACAATACCGGTGTGATTCTGCGCGCAATCCAAGGGCATGATTGCCGGAAACAGGGGGGAAGCCCTTGCAAAATTAAAATCCCCCACGCGGCTTAACCGCATGGGGGAGGAAACCTGCAGACTAATCGGCCAGATACTGGCGAACCAGCTCCTGCAATAGCTCATCGCGGTCAATTTTACGGATGAGACTGCGGGCGTTTAGGTGATTTGTGATATAGGTGGGGTCTTCTGACAGGATATAGCCGACGATTTGGTTGATGGGATTATATCCCTTTTCACGCAAAGCGTCATAAACGGTAGTCAGGATTCGTTTCATTTCCTGATCGGCTTCATCTGCGATGGTGAACTTGCGGGTACCGTCGAGCATTATTCAGACCTCCCTATAAACCATGATAGGATTATTATACACCCACTTTGCCGCAAAGTAAAGCGTCAATATTATGCGCGCAGCGCAGCGCCGTATTCTTTTTTCAGAGACGAAAGGGCGGCGCGGATGGCTTCGTCGACTTCAGCGTCGGTCAGGGTACGGTCAAAGCAGCGGAAGGCCAGCGAGAAGGCGACGCTCTTCTGTCCAGCGGCAACCTGTGCTCCGCGGTAGACGTCGAAGAGAGAGATGGATTCCAAATGCTCGCCTGCGGCGGCCGAAATGGCTTTTTCCAGCGCCAGGACGGTGACGTCCTCCTGAACGACGACGGCGAGGTCGCGGGTAACAGCGGGATATTTGGGCAGTGGGCGGTACTGCTTTTCCGTGTCGCGCAGGGCAAACAGCTTGCGCATGTCGATTTCGGCGAGATAGACCTCACAGCCGATGCCATAATTCTGTGCGCACAGCGGGTGAATCTGTCCGATGACGCCGATCTCCTGCCCGCGCACCTGCATGAAGCCGCAGCGGCCGGGGTGATAGCTGGGGTTGTCGCGGCAGGGCGAGACTTCCAGCCCATGGACGCCGACAGAGCTGAAGATGGCTTCGGCCATGCCCTTGAGGGTGTAGAAATCACCCTGTCCGTAGGACATCAGGGTTAGGATGCGGTTTTCCGCAGGCAGAACGCTGAGATCGGCTTTACCATCCTTAACGGCGGGGGCATAGACGGTAGACAGCTCGAAGGCGCCCATGGCGGGGGTGCGGAAATTGTAGTTGCGCGCCGCCACTTCCAGCATGGACGGCAGGGGGCTGGTGCGCATCAGGCTCTGATCCTCGCCCAGCGGGTTCTGGATCACAACGGCGCGGCGCAGGGGGGAGTCGGCTGGCAGGAGGATACGGTCAAAGTCCTTGGGCCCTGCGAAGGACCAGGTGACCGCTTCCAGCATGCCGCAGGAGATGCAGGCGGCGCGCAGATCCTTTTCAAACGCCTGCCAAGGGGTCAGGCCGCCGATGGTCGTCGAGCCGGAAAGCAGCGTCGGCTCAATTTTATCATAGCCGTACATGCGGGCCACCTCCTCGGCTAGGTCGGCCATGCCCTCGGCATCGTCGCGCCAGGAGGGAACGACGACGGTATCGCCCTCCAGGCCGAAGCCGAGAGAGAGCAGGCTTTGACACATGTCCTCCTCCGGGATGTCGGCGCCGATGAGAGCGCGCATGCACTGGGGCTGGAAGGGCAAGCGGCGCGGCTGCTTTTTCTCCGGGTAGGCGTCGATGACGCCGCCGATAATTTCGCCGGCCCCCAGTAGCTCGACCAGCTCGCAGGCGCGTAGCAGGGCGGGCATGGTGTTTTCACAATCCAGGCCCTTTTCAAAGCGGCCGGAAGCCTCGGTGCGCATACCGATGCGGCGGGAGGCGACGCGGACGCTGGGGCCGGAGAAGGTGGCGCTTTCAAAGACGACCATGCGGGTATTTTCCGTGATCTCACTGTTTTCACCGCCCATGACGCCGGCGATGCCAACGCCCTTGACCGGATCGGCGATGAGCAGGGTATCGGGTGCGACCTTGCGCTGCTGGCCGTCTAGGGTGGTGATGACCTCTTCCGGACGGCTGCGACGCACGATAATTTTGTTCTCGTCAATGCAGGCATAGTCAAAGGCGTGCATGGGCTGGCCGTATTCCAGCATGACGTAGTTGGTGATGTCGACGATGTTATTGATGGGGCGTACGCCGGCGTTGCGCAGGCGCTCGCGCATCCATTGGGGCGACGGCTCGATCTTGATATTCTTGACCATAGCGGCCGAGTAGCGCGGGCAGAGATCGGGGGCCTGAATTTCAACCGACAGGTGATCGCGGATGTCGCCCGACGTCTTCTTGATTTCCGGCGTGTGCAGCGTCAGCGGGGAGCCGAAGGAAGCGGCGCTTTCCCGCGCCAGGCCGATGACGCTTAAGCAATCGGGGCGGTTGGGGGTGATTTCAAAGTCAAAGATGATATCGTCCAGGCCGAACATAGGGCAGATGTCGTCGCCCGGCGTGCCCTCGGGCAGCAGAAGCAGACCGTCAGGGTCGCCGTAGGGCACGTCGTTCTGCGTCAGGCCCAGCTCGGCAAAGGAGCACATCATGCCCTCGGATTTTTCGCCCCGCATGACGGTGGCGGCAATGCTGTGTCCCCCGGGCAGAACGGCGCCATCGAGGGCAACGGGGACTAAAGCATCCGCTTTGACATTGGGGGCGCCGGTGCAAATCTGCAGCGTTTTGCCGCCGACGTCGACCTGGCAGACGACCAGCTTGTCGGCGTTGGGATGGGGCGTGACTGAAAGGACGCGGCCGACAACGACGTTTTTGATTTCATCGGCGGGACATTCCCAGCCCTCTATTTTCGAGCCCGTCATGGTCATGCGGGCGGCGTAGCTTTTGGCGTCCTGGCTGACGGGGGTGAACTCCTGCAGCCAGTGATAAGGCAGTTTCATATTCTTCTCCTCCTTTTTAGAACTGCGACAGGAAGCGCGCGTCGTTTTCGTACAGCAGGCGCATATCGTCAATTTTATAGCGCCGCATGACGATTCTTTCCAGCCCTATGCCAAAGGCGAAGCCAGAATAGATGTCGGGGTCGATGCCGCAGTTTTGCAGCACGCGCGGGTGCACCATGCCGCAGCCGAGAATTTCGATCCAGCCCTCGCCCTTGCACAGGCGGCAGCCCTCGCCATGGCATTTGAAGCACATCATATCCATTTCAGCCGAAGGCTCGGTGAAGGGGAAGTGGTGCGGGCGGAAGCGGACGCGGGTGTCGTCGCCATACAGCCTTTTGGCGAAGATTTCCAGCGTTCCCTTGAGATCGCCCATTGTAATGCCCTTGTCGACAACCAGCCCTTCAATCTGGTGAAAGACGGGGGAGTGGTTGGCATCGACCGCGTCCGAGCGGAAAACGCGGCCCGGCGCAATCATGCGGATGGGGGGCTTTTGCTTTTCCATGGTGCGGACCTGCATGCCCGACGTCTGTGTGCGCAGCACGACGCTGTCGTTGACGTAGAAGGTGTCCTGCGTGTCGCGCGCCGGATGATCCTTGGGAATGTTGAGTGCCTCAAAGTTATAATAATCCAGCTCGATTTCCGGGCCCTCGGCAATGGAAAAGCCCATACCGATAAAGATGTCGCTCAGCTCGTCGAGCACGATGTTGAGCGGGTGCTTTTTGCCCAGCGCCACCTTTTTGCCCGGGATGGTGACGTCGATGGTCTCGCTGGCGATGCGCGCGTCAAAGGCGTGGCGTTCAGCCGTTTCGGCCGCCTGCTGCAGCGCCTTTTCAATGGCGGCGCGCACGTCGTTGGCCAGCTGGCCCATGATGGGGCGTTCCTCAGCGCTCAATGCGCCCATGCCGCGCAATATGGCGGTCAGCTCGCCCTTTTTGCCCAGGAAGCGCACGCGCACGCTTTCCAGCGCGTCGGCAGTGCTCGCTTTGCCGATTTCGGCAAGCGCGCTTTCCTGGATTTGTTTCAGTTTCAGCTTCAATGAAAACATCTCCTTGTTGTTGAGTGTATGGATCGGGTTTAAAATAGGCAGCCATTGCGCACGGCGGATACAAACAAAAAAGCCCCCGTCCCCATAGGGACGAAAGCTGTCTTCCGTGGTACCACCCTGCTTCCCGCACAATGCGGACGCTCGATGCCGGTAACGGGGCAAGCCGCCGCCGCCTACTGCCCGATGTGCCGGGGTTGAGCCGCGGTGCTCGGGAGTGAACTTCGCAAAAGCGCCCGTGCAGGCGGCTTTCAGCCGGCGGCCGCCATTCTCTGGTGCAGGGGAAGGGCTTTGCTACTCTCTCCGTCGTCGCATTTTCATTATAAAAGAAACTGCCGGTATCATATCATACCTTTTGTAAAAAGGCAAGGGGTTATAGGGGCTTTGGATGTAAAAAGGCAAAATGATTCCGCCTGGCGCAGAAAATATGGTATAATACAAGCTGATTGGAGGATACCGCCGGGCTCATGTCTGTGGATAATTCGGTTATATGGGATAAACGCGGCGGGAAAGCCGCCGCAGGATAAAGCCTGGAGGGAGAAAATGGACAGGAGGCTCTTTTGCCAGCCGGGGCCCGCGGCCTACCGCAGCAATGAGGTAGTACGCATCTGCGTCGACAAACGTACGGGAAACCGTCAAGAAAAGCCATGCGCGTGATGTATGACGCAAAACACATCGGAGCCGAGAGGGGAAATGACAATGACAGTCAAAGCAGGGGTTGACATTGAAACGATCGCGCGGTTTGAGCGCCTGCTGAACCGCCCGGTCTTTATGGATAAGGTATATACTGAGCAAGAGCGCGAGTATATCGGCCGCAAAGGCGTCCAGACGGCCGCCGGGCTGTACTGCGCCAAGGAAGCGGCGGCCAAGGCGCTGGGACGGGGGCTGTTCGGCCTGCTGCCGCGGGAGATAGAAATTATTCACCTGGACGGCGGCGCGCCACAGGTGCTGCTGCACGGCAGCGCGCGGCGGCAGTACGAAGGGTGCGGCTTTTCCCTGTCGATATCCCACAGCGGCGGCTATGCCGTCGCTTTCTGCGTCGTAACTGGGGCATAAGGCGGGACTTCCCTCCATAAATATCAGGCGAGACACTACTGCTTGGATGTTTGGGAGGGATATCAGTGAAAAAATGGGCGGCTGGCCTTTTGCTCATCGTTTTTTTGCTGTCGGCCGGCGGATGCCAGAGCGAGGGCTTTGACATCGAGCAGGTGCGCGCGCGGTACGCGCAGACCGTCGATATTGACGGACAGGCCGACATCACCGTGAACAGCGGCGTTATGGTCGATTATACCGTGACCTATCAGCGGCGCGGCGGGGTGTCGACGGTGACTATTATCAGCCCCGTCAGCTTAGCCGGCATTTCGGCGACGACCGCCCAGGGCAGGGCGGAGATTGTTTACGAGGACATCGCTGTCGAGACACTCCTGCCGGCCGTACCCGGGTTTTCACCTGTCGACGCGCTGGCCGGCGTCACCGACGATCTGGCCGGCGGCGTCCCGATTGATTCCTGTACGGAAGCATTGGACGGCGCAGACTGCGTGGCGCTGACCTTTTCGTCATCCTCCGGCGAGTACGAAGGGGAGAAGCGCGTCTGGCTGGATGCTGAAACGCTGGCGCTGCGCCGCGCCGAGTTTTATCTTGACGGGCAGATGGTCATGGCCCTGTCCATGGGAGAAATGACCTTTTCCGAGACGCAGGCCGGTGCGGACGAACAGGATGGTTGATTTCGACATGAAAAAATGATAAAATAGCAAAGCAGGCAAAGATCGCCCCGGCACGCTGCTTTCGCCGGGAAAACGACGTTTGCAGGCAGCCCCGACCAAAACCTGACGTTTTCCGTGCGCGTTTACGTCTGCGTGCGCATATACTGGTAAAGAAGGCAGTACGCAAAGACTTCCCCTGCGCGGAAATGTAGGCTGCGATGACTAAAAACCGCGTGCGCGTGGAAAAATAGAGCTGCGGACTTGTCCGACACTTTTCCTGCGGAGCGTGAGAGCATTGGATCGCAACAATCAGGTCAGGCGAGGCGAAATATATTACGCCGATTTAAGCCCAGTCGTCGGCAGCGAACAGGGCGGAATGCGGCCGGTTTTAATCGTGCAGAACGATGTGGGCAACAAGTACAGCCCAACGGTGATAGCGGCCGCCATCACCTCGCAGCAGAATAAGGCAAAGCTGCCCACTCACATCGAAATCGCGGCGCGAAGCTACGGCCTCTCGAAAAACTCTGTTGTGCTGCTGGAACAAATCAGGACGCTGGATAAAAAGCGCCTGCGCGAACGCATGGGTTGTCTGGATGACAACCTGATGCACAAGGTGGACGACGCCATCGTCGTCAGCTTTGGGCTGCAGAGCGAGAATGTGCAAGGCAACCGGGAGGGATAGAGCGTGAAAAGCCGAAAATGGACGCTGTCGCTGGCCGCAGTGCTGCTCATCGTGCTGATGACAACAGGCTATCTGGCAATTACCGCCGATTATGGCTCGAAGGACGACCCGCTCGTCACGTTGAGTTACATAAACGACGTGCTTGCGCCGGAAGCCCAAAAGCAGATAGAGGCGGCGTTCACCGCAAACGCCAGCGAGCTTGACGCCCTTATCACGCAGAAGATGGCGTCCATTCAAAGCCAAATCGACCAGAAGGCTGCCGAGATGGGGCAGACCGCCGCGCCGAGCGACGCTTTGGTCGAGGCGGTCACCGCCGCCGTTTTAGAGCAGCTGGACGGGGCGGGAGCGGGCGGCGCCGAATCCAACAGCTGGAAGGTCGTCCAGTTGACAAGCGGACAGACGCTTTCGGGCGGGGTAGGATGCGAGCTTCTGCTGCGAGCAGGTGCGGCCCAATGTGTCGCGTCGGGCACGCCGGGGCTTATTAACCTGTCGTCGGGTACCGACCTTGCAAACGGCGGAGCGCTGGCCGCCAATAACCTTTATATCGTCACCGTACAGGGCAACGGCGTTCGCGCCAGCGGCGCGGCGACGCTGCTTGTTAACGGGACATATACCATCGCGTGACTTTCCGGCCCCGCAGACCTGGGTTTGCGGGGCCTTTTCTGTACAGACAAAGCCGGAGTCCGCAGCAGCTGTATGAAAGGGGAAAGAAAAATGGTGTTGGATTTTGAACGGGCGGGGGACATGCTGGACGCCATTGCCGAAAAGCTGCCCAAGGGAATTTTCGACGGACTGAACGGCGGCGTAGCCTGGCTGCCCGACACGGTAACCGACCCGGAATTTGACGATGAGGTGTACATCATGGGCGAGTTTTGCTGCGACCAGATGGGGCGGTACATCAACCTGTATTACGGCTCCTTCGCCGCGATGGCGGAAGAGGAGGGGTGGACGCAGGAGGATTGGGAGCGCGAGCTGCGCGAGACGCTGCATCATGAGCTGACCCATCATATAGAAGGGCTTGCCGGCGACAGGAGCCTTGACAGGCAGGACGAGCAGTGGCAGCGCGAGGAACGCGCGCGCCGCCGGGAAGAAAGGCGGTAAAGGGTGCACGATATCTGGAACCCCTGGCACGGCTGCGTCAAGGTCAGCGAGGGCTGCCAAAGCTGTTATATGTACTGCCTGGATCGGATGCGGGACAAAAATGGCGCCGACATCTACCGTACAGGCGGCTTTGACGCGCCTTTGCGCCGCGACCGCAAAGGCAGATACAAAATTCAAAGCGGCGAGCTGATCCGCGTCTGCATGACGTCGGATTTCTTCCTTGAACAGGCCGACATATGGCGGGAGGAGGCGTGGGATATCATGCGCCAGCGCCCAGACGTAAAATTCTTCCTGCTGACAAAGCGGCCCGAGCGGGTAGAGGGCTGTCTGCCGCGCGACTGGGGGGAGGGTTGGGAGAATATTTTTTTCAATGTCTCGGCGGAAAACCAGCGCCGAGCCGACGAGCGTATCCCCTGGCTGCTTAGGCTGCCTTTCAAGCATAAGGGGGTCATGTGCGCGCCGTTTATTGGCCCGGTTTCCCTGGGGAGCTATTTACAAGACGGGCAAATTGAGCAGGTCATCGCCGGCGGGGAAAATTACGACGGCCGCCGTCCCTGCGATTTTCAATGGGTCAAGGACCTGCGGCGCGATTGTGAGAGGGCGGATGTCACTTTTTGCTTTATCGAGACCGGCTCGCATTTTATCAAGGACGGTCGAGAATACAATATCCCATCCAAGAAAGTGCAGAGCCGCATGGCGTATAAATCGCAGATGAGTTATGCGGGCAGGCCGATTGTCTTTCACCTGACCGATAGTTTTGGTCTGCCCATCCCGCAGGGGGATTTGTATGTGCCGCGGTACGGCGCAGGCTGCCGGGAATGTGGCAGCAAGCCCATCTGCAATGGCTGCAGCGACTGCGGAAAATGCGAAAGCAGCAGAGTGTAAGAAAGCCTGTCCGTCAGGACAGGCTTTCTTTTTGTCCTCATAACCCGCAGGCGGCGGGCATATTTATATTGATAGCTGAAGGCGTAGCCTGCGGACAAAGCCTTTTTGCACGGGCGAAGGGGAGAGAGGAAAATACGCTGCCCGCCCGGATAAAACAGGCGCAACCAAACAGGGGACGAGGTGATGGGGCGAATGTACCGCTGCGCCCTGCTGCTGGGCGGCAGAAGCATCGGAGAGGTCCGGTGGAGCCAGGGAGAGGACAAGGTTACGGTATGGGCCGAATGTCCCTATGAAAAGGATTATATTTACCGCGTCACTCTGTACGGGACGGGGGGAGCCAGCCTGCCGCTTGGCGTCATGGCGCCGGAAGGAGGGCGCTTTGTCGTTAAAAAGGCCTTGCCGGCGTACAAGGGGGAAATACTGCTGCATTGGCCCGCGGGGGCGATACGCGGTGAAATCACCCGCACGCTGCCGGGGGAAACGCGCACGCCGCCGCTGCCCTTCGCTTTTTCCACCATGACGGCGCTGCCCGAGGATTTCGGGGGCCGGCGCGACCCGTTGTTGTGCCGCTGTGCTAAGGAGACGCCGCAGGTACGGTATTTGCGGCACGAGGGAACGGAATACCTGATATTTCCCCTGGAAACAGGGCGGGAGCTGCCCTTTACCCCTTTCTTTTGCCTGATTACCCCAGTGCGGCTGGAAGGGGCGCCCTACGGCGTGCTTTGTCTGGACAGAGAGGGGGACGTCTGCCGCTTTATACCGGAGAAATAATAGCCCGCGGGCAAAAAAAGACAGCTTTCCCCGCAGGCTGACGGTATACTGGAAGCAGCCGGAGGGGTTTGCCATGCAAGTGATCTACATAGACGTGCTGTTCGCGCTCAACCTGGTTGTCAATTATCTGCTGCTTTTTCTGACATCCCGTTTCAGCGGGGTTTATGTCAGACGGCTGCGTATATTGGGCGCTGCGGCGCTGGGGGCGGTTTTTGCCGTTCTGCTGTTCTTTCCCGAGCTGCCGCTTGTGCCGTCGGCGCTGTTCAAATGCCTGCTGTGCGGCGTTTTGACGGCGGTGGCCTTCGGCAGCAAATGCCAGGGGCGTTTCCTGCGGTTGTGCTTTATTTTTTGCAGCGTCTCCTTTGCAATGGCAGGCGTCGTACTGGCTCTCTCGCTTCTGACAGGCGGGGAAGGGGCGGTTACCGTGCGCAACGGCGTACCCTATTTCGGCGTGTCGCTCAAGCTGCTGCTTTTGTCAGCTGCGGCGGCTTACGGCATACTGGGCATGGTGTTCGGCGGCGGGGGACTTCGGGTGACGCGCCAGACGGCGGAGGTCTCTCTGACCGTCGGACAGGAGACGCTGCGGCTGCGCGCGCTGATCGACAGCGGCAACCTGCTGCGCGACCCCATGTCGGGCAAACGGGTGCTGGTGACGGGCAGCGAAACGCTGGCCGCCCTTTTTACCGGCCAAGCGCAGCAGACGCTTTTAAAAAGCGGAGCCCGGGGAGAAGCGGCGGGCTGCTTTGAAAGCCTGTCGGCCCTATACCCCGGCAGGTTCAGCCTGATTCCCTACCGGGACGCGACAAGCGATTTCGGTCTCATTCTGGCTATGAAAGCGGACAGGGTGCTGGTCGATGGAAAGGAAGCAGACGACCTGCTGATCGGCGCGGCAGGCAGCAGCATTGAAACGCCGGACGGCTGTATGGCCGTTTTGGGCATGTGAGAAAGACGAGGGGAGCAACATGAAAAAATGGGACAAATGGCGTCTTGTGTGGCTCAGGCTGCTTCACCGGCTGGGGCTGCGTAAAGCGCCGCCGGTTTATTACATCGGCGGGTCGGAAAGCCTTCCGCCCCCGCTGACCCACGAGGAAGAGCAGTTTTATCTCTCCCGCTATACCGGGGAGCAAGCCGACATCCGACAGGTGCTTATCGAGCATAATTTGCGTCTTGTCGTCTACATTGCGCGCAAGTTTGAAAACACCGGCATCGGCATAGAGGATCTCATTTCCATTGGAACCATTGGCCTTATCAAATCGGTCAATACCTACCGGGTGGACAAAAACACCAAGCTGGCAACCTATGCTTCGCGGTGCATTGAAAATGAAATCCTCATGTATCTGCGCAAAAATTCTGGCCAGCGGACGGAAATTTCCATTGACGAGCCGCTCAACACCGACTGGGACGGCAATGAGCTTTTGCTGTCCGACGTATTGGGCACCGATCCTGACTGCGTCCTGCGGCCCATCGAGGACGACGTCGACCGTGAGGTGCTGGCCCGGTGCCTGAAAAAGCTGTCGCCGCGGGAGAGGACCATCATCACCCTTCGTTTCGGCCTGTGCGGCGGCGACGAGCTGACGCAGAAGGAGGTCGCAGACCGTCTGGGTATATCACAGTCGTACATTTCCCGTCTGGAAAAGCGCATTATCCTGCGCCTGAAAAAAGACATGCTGCGATCTCTTTAAGATCTTATAAATACAGCCCTTTTATATGAACGGCCTGCT
>CAJMOV010000030.1 GCA_905215125.1 uncultured bacterium
CTGTCGTTGCCGCTATCCATATTTCAGCCACCTCGCCAACAGATTTTGTTTCTATTTATTTATCGGCTGTTTACGTCAAAAATTAAGTATTCATCAGAAACTTTATTGAATAAATGAAGGAGTTGGCCGGCCATGCCCGAAATTACTAGGGCAACCAACCCCGTTCCGGGGTACGACGTTGCAAATAACAACAGAAATGCGCCGGTGTCCCCCAATGACCCGCGCATACAAAACATTCCCGATCCCAGCAAGGTTGTCAGGCCCGACGGCCGCACCGACCAGCAGGATTCGGGCGATATCGTCCGCGCGCCCCGCTACGATTCTAACGTACAGACCTTTTTTGAGCGCCTGCGCGCAACGCCCGGCCTGACCGAAACGCTGGCGCGGGTCTTTTCCGGCCGGGGCGCCGTCGTCTCCTCCGGCATCGGGGAAGGGCTTGCCGCCGAGATGTCCCGCATCCTGGAAATGCTGCAGATGAATGAATCGCAGCTGACCGTCTTTCTCAAAAATCAGCTTCAATCCGGCGCCCGCTTCGGCGGCGCCCTTTTCTCCCTTCTGCGCAGCGTATACAACTCCACCCAGGCCGAAGGGCTGCGCACCGACATCCTTTCCTTTCTCAAGCGATACAGTGATTTTTCCTCCACAGGGCACATCCAGGGAAACATCATGCGCAGCTTATCGGGCATGGCTCGAGCCATCCCGGCCAGCTGGGCCAACCCGCTTTTGGAGCTCATCGGCAAGCTGCAAAACAGCATGGACGCCGGCGACCGCGCCGGTAGCCTGAAGCTGCTTCAGGGGCAAATTTTCCCTTATATGTCCGATTATATTGAAAAAACGCACGACATGGGCGCCGCACGCAGCCTGCTGACCTTCCTGACGCTCGACATTGCGCGTTATGAGAACGGCTCGGAGGAAGGGCTGCTTCAGTCATTCCGCCAGCTGAGCAATTACGGGGTGCTGCGCGAAAAGCTGGGCGGGCTGGACGACGCTTCCGTCATGCGCCTGCTCCGCAATACCGATTTTGTGTCTGAGGCCGGAAAAAACCAGTTTGCCGACCGGATGGCCGCCGCTTCGGCGCGCGCCCTGCGCGGCGAAGGCAGTGCCGAGCTGCAAAGCGCCTTCCGCGACATTGTTTCCGCCCTGCTCATCAACGAAAGCGTATACATGCCCCTCAGCCATATCCTCATCCCCATGCAGTGGGATGGGCGCATGATGTTTTCCGAGCTGTGGGTCGACCCCGACGCCGACAGGGAGCAGGACGCCGTCCAGGAGGGCGGCAACACCCTGCGCTTTCTCTTTAAGATGGATATTCAGCAGCTGGGGCTGTTTGATGTAGTGCTGTCCTGTCGGGGAGAAAGCGTCGACCTGCGCGTCTACTGCCCGCAAACGGTAGCCCCCTTTTCCCGCGTCATCGAAGGGGCCCTGACGGGCATCCTTACAGATAATGGTCTAAGCCCTGCTTCCATCCAGGTTTCGCAAATGGAGAAGCCCCTGACCATATCAGAGGTTTTTCCCCGTATTTTTGAAGGGATGAACAGTATTAATGTCAAAGCCTAGCTCACCGCGCCAGGCCGTAGCGCTGCAATACGGCCCAGGGTCGGACGCCCCTGTGATCGTTGCGTCCGGCATGGGGTATCTGGCAGAGAAAATCGTCGAGGTCGCCGCCGACAGCGGCGTGCCCATATACGAGGACAACTCGCTAGCCACCATTCTGGCGCAGCTGCGTCTGGGGCAGGAGATCCCCGAGTCGCTGTACCAGGCTATCGTGCAGATTTATGTATATTTTCTCAATTTCGACCCCGCCGATCCGGAAAGGCACTGGCGTGAACGCGCGGCCCAGCGCGGAAGCGGCGTGGCAGGAAAGGAGGAAGCAGACATTGGACAGCAGCAGTCATGACAAATGCCTGATCGCCGACAGCTGCGGCGTACCCGTCGCCCACGCTTTGCTGGAAAGCCCCACGACGGGCTCGGCCTGCCAGGTGCGGGTGCTGGAAGGGGCGGCCGACGCCGTCGCCGCATACGACACCGTCCGGCTCATCGACATGGGTGGCGGCGCCTTTATCGGACGCATCGTGCGCAGGCGCGGTGACATCTTTGTGCTGGATCGGCTTCAGCCGCTGGGACGCGAAGCGAGGGAAAACCTGCGTATCCCCGTCGATTTTGACAGCTTTCTCTATCCCCTGACCGGCTCATGGCAAGGCCGACTGCCTGTCAAGGGGGTCGATCTCAGCTGCGGGGGCATCGCCTTTTTCTGCAACCATCCGCTGGATAAGGGGGAGCGGGCTGAAATCGTCATCCCATGCACTGAGCCGCCCCTTGTCCTGGAGGCTGAAATCCTCCGCCCCCTGCCCTCCCCGCCGGGAAAGCAGATTTACGCCGCCAAGTTTGTCAATATGGTGAACGACGAAGAATTCATGGTGCGCGAGGCTGTTTTCAGTATACAGATCAGCAGCCATCACGCAGAACGCAATCAACACGGAAAGGAAGCGATGCTGTAATGACAGGACGTAATGCCAAGCGGGGGCCGGCGCGCCGGCTTCTGGCCTTTTTCCTGGCCGCCGCCATACTGGTGACGGCCGCCCCCGACGTATTTGTCCCCCAGGCCCGCGCCGCGGAATCCTGGGTGCAGGGCTATCTGGACAAGCTGGTGGAATGGGGTGTTATGCGCGGGGATCAGGAGGGCAACCTCGACCCCGACCGCAACATTACCCGCGCCGAATTTGTCACCATGATAAACCGCGCCTTTGGCTACGGCGACGTAGGGGAGGTTCCCTTCAAAGACGTCTCCGTCAGCTCATGGTATTATGACGACATCGGCATCGCTTATGACACCGGGTATTTCAACGGCACCTCCCAGTCGTCGGCCGAACCTGACGCCCCCCTGTCGCGCGAGCAGGCGGCCGTCATTCTGGGCCGCAACCTCATGCTGCGCGAAAGCGCCGGCGAGGTCACCGAATTTACCGACGGACGCAATCTGAGCGACTGGAGCCGCGGCATGGTCAAGACGGCGGCGCAGTACGGCGTTGTCAAAGGTTACCCGGACGGCACCTTCCTGCCGCAGAATAACATCACCCGCGGCGAAGTCGCCAGCCTGCTGGTATCCGCCATCGGTACCCCGGTCAATGCGCCGGGCGACTACACGCTGGGAGCGGTGTACGGAAATGTCACCGTTTCATCCTCGGGCGTGACGCTGCGCAACACCACCATCGCGGGCGATCTATACATCACAGCCGGCGTCGGACTGGGCTATACGACGCTGGAAAACGTCAAGGTCCTGGGCCGCATCATCGCCAGCGGCGCAGGCGAGAGCAACAAGGGCGAAAGCAGCATCATCCTGCGCAACGTCGACGCCGCCGAAATGGTGGTCGACAGCCCCTCCAACCAGTTTGTCACCGTGCGCGCCGAGGGCGACACCGTTATCGCCTCCACCAGCGTGCGCACCCCGACTTATCTCGAAGACAACACCGACGCCGATTCCGGCTACCGCTATATCGAATTGGACGGCGAGGAGGGCACTTCCCTCGAGCTTTCCGGCAACATCAAGGAAGTTGTGACCATCACCCCGCGTTCCTCCCTCACCCTGGCGCGCGGCACAGCCAAGCTGGTCACTGTCGATGAAAAGGCGGTTAATTCCACCGTCAACATTGCAAACGGTGCCGTCATTGAGACGCTCAACCTGGACGTCGGCACCACGGTCACAGGCACGGGGGACATCGAAACCCTCAATGTCAACGCCTCTGGCTGCACTGTGTCCATGCTGCCTGGCAAAATCAACATCCGTCCGGGTATCACCGCCAACATCGGCGGACAGACTATGGACAGCAGCACCGCTTTGGAGTATTCGCAGGATCCGCGTCTTCTGTCCGGCTACCCGCAGGCGGCCGACGTGGCGCCGACCAGCTTTAACGCCCTGTTCAGCACCAATAAGCGCGGCACGGTCTACTGGGCCGTCAGCTCGCTGGCCGACGGCTCCATCGGCGAGGAAGACCTTATCTCCCCCCCAAGCTACGCCACAAAGATTCTGAAAAGCGGCCGCGCCAACGTAAACGCCTCCGGTACGGAAAACACCACCAAGGTCACCGGACTGACGTCGGACGGCTCCTACTACCTGTCGGCCGTCCTTGTCGACGAGCGCGGCGAGCGCAGCCCCGTCAAGGTCATCAGCCTGACGACGCCGGATGACAGCGTACCCGCCTTTGCAAGCGGCTTCCCCTACATGTCCAAGATCACCAATACGACCGGCCAGGTCACCGTTATGGCGACCAAAAGCTGTCAGATGTATTACGCCGTCCTGCCCAAGGGCGCCGCGGCGCCGACGGCCGACGATTTCAAGACCAATTCCATCACCGGCAACTACGGTTACGGCAGCATCGACCTGACCAAAAACGTCTCCCGCACACTGACCGTCAACGACAAGCCGCTGGAGGAGCTAGAGTCTTATGATCTCTATCTGTGGCTTACCGACGCCGACGGCGGCAGAAGCGCATCTGTCCGCAAGGTTTCTTTTACCACCGTGGACAAAACCCCGCCCGTCTTCCTAGTCAGCCCGACGGTCAATTCCGTCCAGGCCAAGTCGATCGGCTTCACCTTCACCCTCAACGAAGACGGCACAGTGTACTGGGTCGCCGTCAAGGAAGGTACGGAATACCCTAAGCGTCTCAACGCCCAGCCCGGTGAAAGCGGCGCCGCCGATTTGGCCAGCGACGAAGCTAAGCTGCAGGTTGCGACTGGTATGAACGGCCTAAAATCAGGAAAGGTTACCGCCCGCGAAAACCGCGAAACCAACTTCACCGTCAGCGGCCTGGATGCTGAGACGTCTTATGACATCTATTATCTGGCCGAAGACAAAGCGGGCAATTACTCTGTCTCTGTGGCCAAGGTCACCGCTAATACTTTGGACAACATTCCCCCGACGGTCGAGCAGTCCTTTACCCGCTACAACGGAACCGACACGGAAACGCCTCTGGCGGACACCGACATCGTCCTGACCTTCAGCGAAGGGGTTAAGCAATCCTCGACCAACACTCCCTTAGTCCAGCTCTATGACAATGTTAAAAATGCAAAAACAGACCATGACCGCAATAACGCCAAAGAGGCCATGGCCAAAGTGCTGCGCGAGACCATCTGGCTGTATACTTACAGCCAAAACGATCCGCTCGAGGTCGTTCCCGAGCGCACCTGGGAATACGACGACACCACGGTTGCCAACCCCAACAATTGGATCATCGATTACCGCAACGCCCAAATCACGATGGATGAGGGCAAGACGGTCGTCACCTTCCCCACCACCAGCGACGCGAACGGCGACAGCGCCCTCAACCTGCGCAGCGGGGGTACTTATTATTTTGAAATTCACGATATTGCCGACACCTCATCGGCCTCGAACCCCATGGGTGTCACCAAGCTGGAGAAGTTCCGCACCGTCTTCGCTTCCGTCAGCCTGTCGACCACCAATATTTCAACCATTGACATGGACGACCCGCAGAATCCCGTTACCATTGATATGAGCTTCCAAATCATCCCGCTGTCCACCGAAGCGGTCGACGATTCCATTGACTGGGACATGCTGATCTGGATGGACACTACCGTCAAATTCAACCTGTATGAACGCATCACTTACCGTGGGAACGGCGTAGATCCTAACGGCCTGGCCCATGATTGGCAAAAAGTCGGCGGCACCGTAACCATCACCCCCACGGGCAGCGACGACTATGTCGGCCGCAGCTTAGTTCGCGATTTCCGGACAGGCAGTGGACAGACGCCCACCTTCGGCCAGCTGAATGAAATGAACGAAGATTACAGCTACGAATATGCCATTTCTTTTACTGAAATCGAGGGCTTGGCTGAACGCGGCACTTGGAGCCAGCGCGTCAACGCCCAAATTTCCGTTGCCGCCGGCGGCAGCAATAGCCTGGGCAACCTGGCGGAAAACATCACGCCGGGCAACTGGGATACCGCCCAGGAAGAGGATGGCATCACCTCCATCGGCCTTCCCGAGCCTTTCACCATGCGCAAACAGTTCAGCGACCGCCAAGCGCCTACCTTTATCGACGGCTATCCCAACCTGCGCGAGGCTGACGACGTCACCCACGGTCCTAACAGCTTTGAAATTGGTGATACCTTCATCAATATGAGCATCCTGCTCGACCGCCCCGGCACGGTATACTGGGTCGTGGCGCCGGTCGGCGCTGTCAATACCGTTATGCTCCGCAAGGAGGGTGCGGGCGGCGACGTTATTTACACGGGCGGCACGTTAAGTGAAAAGACCTGGGACGAGCTTCCCCTCGACGGCTCGGAAACGGAAAAGATCCCCACTGCCGACGACCCGATTCTGACAAAGCCCGGTTATCTTGACATCATCAACCCCAATTTCGCTTCCCAGGGCAGTACCGTCAAATCAGGCTCGGCCCCTGCTTCCAACGTTATCTCCAACATTGAAGTCACCGGTCTGCAGCCCGAACAGAAATACTGCGTTTATTTTGTCCTGAAGGGTACAGCGCAAATTTTCTCCCCGGTATACTGCTATCGCTTTGAAACGACCGATGTCAACACCCCTATTTTAACGCTCAATGCTGATAACCCCTATGTCAACGTGTCGTCCACCGGGCAGGCCGACATTGATTATGTCGTCATGCCCATGACCAACCTTCCGGGTATTCTCGGTCAGCCCTTCAACAAGTATGCTGTCGATACTGATGCCGCTCCCCTTCCTTCCGCCTACAAGGCGGATTCCTACACCGTCCTAAGCGCCTTGCTTGAACAGCTGTTCGACAGCAAGAACGAACCGCTTGGCTCGGTCTTTGACAAATATGCAACGACATCGGCAAAAGAAAGCGTCGCACAGCTGATACGCGGCGCGCAGGTCGAAGGGCGCATCATCCTAAAGGGGAGTACGAGCGTAACGGGAGAAAACGACATAGAGCGTGTAAACTGCCAGACCGATTCCATGCAGAAGCAGGTTATGTATTGCTTCCTGGCCGTCGGACGGCATCCGCTGGGTACGACGGATGCTTTCCAAGCCGTTCAGCCTGTCTTCCTGCCCGATAATACTCCGCCGAGGGTCATTTCAGCCAGAACGACGATTGAAAGCAATTTGCCCGCTGTCATGCAGCCCAACACGAAAGTCACGGGCACTCTCACCCTTTTGTTCGACGAGCCGATTTATTATTTTCTGCCCCAGACAGAAACTTCTGAACAGGTTTTGCTGCCTATCACCGCCGGTACCGACAGCGGAAAAGGCGCTTACATGCCTATTATGAACGCTATCCGTTACAGTGCCGGAAAAAGTAATCTAGAGGTTGTGGATCCCCCAAGCAAACCAGGATATGTCACCAGTATTACTTTCCGGTTTACGCAGACCTATCACGGTGTTTCTTTGATCTTGTTTGACGGCGGTGCCAACCTGAGCGACGCTGTCCCCAACCCCAGCCAGCCCCTTGAGCTTACATTTGACAGCACTCTGGTGGACGCTAATGGAAAACCTGCCCCCAAATTCACTTACGATACCGAAATTTGGGGCGGCACATACGAATAATCCCCCTTTCTGCAAAGGAGATGTTATCCTTGAACAAAACCTGGAGACGCCGTCTTTTGGCGTCGATTCTTGCCGCAATGCTCGCCCTGGGCGCCATGCCCGGGGCTGTCGCGGCCGACGACGGCGGGGCCGCTCCTCCGGCGGAGGGAGACAATAACGATGTCGCCGCCACAGGCCTTACACTGGATAAGCCGCAGCTCGATCTGACTGTTCCCGGCGAATCAGCTGAATTGACCGCCGCCGTGGAGCCCGCCGATGCGACCGCCGAGATCGTCTGGAAGATCGACGACGCAACGGTTGCCAGCGTGACAGGCAGCGGCAGGACGGCGACCGTCACCCCACTCAAAGCTGGCGACGCCACTATCACCGCCACGGTCAAGGGGACGGACGGCAGCGATATCGAGGCTGGATGCACCGTTACCGTCACGGAGGTTACCTATTCTATCACCCTGTATCAGGACGCCTTCACCCTTGAGCCCGGCGACACCGAAGCCCTTGCCGCCAGCATTTCCGTCAACCCCAGCGGCGCGCCAACCCCGCGTGTTATCTGGGAAAGCAATAACACTGCTGCCGCCGCGGTCGCAGCAGACCCAAACGACAGCACCCGGGCGACCGTCACCGCCAAAGCTCCCGGGCAGGCGACCATTACCGCCGCTTTCGGCAACCAAAAGGCCACTGCCAACGTCTCTGTCAGCGGTATCACGCTGAATAAATCCAGTCTGTCGCTGATTGAGGGACAAAGCGATACGCTGACCGTTACTCCTTACGGCAATGCCGCAGGCAACGCCGTCCTATGGACGAGCGACCGTGAGGACATCGCCCGTGTGGAAGCCGGCAGAGTAACCGCTGTGTCCGCCGGATCAGCCGTCATCACCGCCAGCGTAGGGGATGCGTACACCGCCACATGCCGCGTCACCGTTTCCACCAATGAGGCTGATTCCATCAGCGCCAGCGCTGATGTGGGCAAGCCGCTTTCCTTTTCCTCCATCGCGTCGGCTATCAACGCGCAATGCCGCGATATCCTCGGATATGAGCTTTACTACATCACCAACCTGTCGGTGCCGACCAGCGCCGGCACCATCTATTACGGTTATATCTCCGAGGGGGATCCCGGCTATGGCGTCGGGATGAACAACCGGTATTACTACAACGCCTCCTCCAGCTCTGACCGTTTGGATGGACTGACCTTTGTGCCCAAGTCGGATTTCAGCGGCACGGCGGTTATCAGCTATGCGGGCTACACCGACCGACAAACCACTTTTAAGGGCACTATCCGGGTCGATGTGGAAGCGGTCAGCGACGTCACCTACTCGACGGCGCAGGACAGCCCGATTACCTTCAGCACCGCCGATTTTTCCGCCGTCTGCCGCAACAAAAACGGGCGCGATCTGCGTTATGTCAATTTCAGCCCGCCGAACGCGCGCTATGGCACGCTGTACTACAACTATACGTCCGGCGACCAGTATGAAAGCACTGTCAGCAGCAATACAAATTATGGCCGCAATGAGCTGCCCTATCTCAATAACGTCACCTTTGTCCCCAATAAAAGCTATACCGGTACTGTTACCATCCCCTATACGGCGGTCGACATGTCGGGGTATACTTACAGCGGCAAAGTAACCATTGTCGTCAGCCGTTCCTCCGGCGGTTCCGGCGATGTCCACTACACCTCGCCGGAGGGCCGGCCCGTCACCTTTGACGCCGACGACTTTAACGATGTAAGCCGCAGCCATGAGGGCTTCAACCTGGATTATGTGCGTTTTACGCTTCCTTCGTCCAGCGCGGGCACGCTGTATTACAACTATCGCAGCGGCAGCAGCTATGACAGCCGCGTTTCCTCCGGCACCAGCTATTACCGCAGCCGCAGCCCTTATCTCGACGACGTCACCTTTGTCCCCAAAAGCAATTTCACCGGCACGGTGGAAATCCGCTTTACCGCACGCGACGTCGATCGCAATACCTTTTCCGGTACGGTGTCCATCCAGGTCGGCGGCGCTTCCTCGTCAGAGGATACCATTTACTACTCGTTGACAAATGATGAGACGGTCAAGTTTGACGTCGACGACTTCAATGATTTAAGCCGTGACTACGACGGCTATGCGCTGCGCTATGTGCGTTTTACCCTGCCCTCTTCCAGCGAAGGCGCGCTGTATTACAATTACCGCAGCAACGGCAAGTACGACAGCCGCGTGTCAAGCGGCACAAGCTATTACCGCAGCGGTCAGAGTCCCTATCTCAGCAATATTACTTTTGTGCCCAACAGCAATTTTACCGGCACGGTGCAGATCCCCTTTACTGCGCGGGACACCAACGGATCGGATTTTTCAGGCACAATCGAAATCACGGTGCGCGGCGGGGCGTCCGATTCCATCACCTACACGACGTCCGGCTCGTCGCCCGTTACCTTCAATGCGGACGATTTTGACGATATAAGCCGCGATTATGACGGCTACGCCCTCAGCTATGTGCGCTTCACGCTGCCCTCATCGTCGCGCGGCACGCTGTACTACGGCTACCGCAGCAGCGGCGATTACGACAGCCGCGTGTCAAGCGGCACAAGCTATTACCGTGACCGCAGCCCTTATCTGGACGACGTTACCTTCGTCCCCCACGGCGGGTATACCGGCACCGTGGAAATCCGTTTCACCGGCCGCGACGTCAACGGCGGGCAATTCTCGGGCACAGTGCGCGTACGCGTCGAGGAAGGAGACAATACCCTGTCCTATTCCACCATGAGCGGCCGGCCCGTCGCCTTTGATCCTGACGATTTCTCCTCTGCCTTCCGCGGCAGCACGGGCAATACGCTCAGCTATGTGCGCTTTACCCTGCCGCCCTCGTCCCGCGGGACGCTGTACTACAATTATAATAAGAGCGACGGCACCTATGAACGCGCCGTCTCGTCGGGCTCCAGCTACTATGTCTCACGCACGCCCCGACTGGAGGACGTCGTTTTCGTTCCTGATGAGGACTTCACCGGCACGGTAGAAATTGCGTTCAGCGGCTACACCAGCAGCGGCAGCCGGGAAAAAGGCACTGTCACCATCACTGTTCGCAGTGCTGTCGCGTCGGCGGTACGGTATTCGGCAGGTACGGGCGCCGTCACCTTCCGCCCCGGCGATTTCAACTCGGTCTGCCGCGATGTGACAGGCAACGACCTCTCTTTCGTCCGCTTTACTCCGCCCAACTCGGCTTATGGACGGCTGTACTACGGCTACACTGCCCCCGGGGCCTATGAATCGGAGGTCCGCTCGACGAGTGAATACTACCGCACGCAGTCCCCGGGTGTCGGGGGCGTCAGCTTTGTCCCTGCCGCCGGCTTTTCCGGTGTTGTGACGCTGCACTACACAGGGCAGGACACAAGTGGACAGACCTATTCCGGCACAGTGGAAATCACCGTCACCGCTCCGACGGTCTCGTCCTACTTCAGCGACCTTTCCGGTTATAGCTGGGCGGCGGCATCTATTGATTTCCTGTATCAGGGCGGTATCGTCACCGGCACGTCGGCCGGGCGATACTCGCCATCGGCTTCCATCACACGCGGTGATTTTGTCCTGATGCTGGATCGGGCTTTCCACTTTGCGCCGGCATCGGGCGGCAGCGGATTCAGCGATGTCCCCGCTGGCAGCTATTATGCCCAAGCCGTCGCCAACGCCAAGGCCCTGGGCATCGCACAGGGGGATGGCGGCCGCTTCTACCCCACCCAGGCGCTGACGCGGCAGGACGCCGTGGTGCTCATCCAGCGCGCCATGCAGGTCTCGGGCTGGAGTCTCAACGGCAGCGACACATCTGTTCTGGCCGCTTTTACCGACCGTGGCAGCATCTCGCCCTACGCAACAGACGCTATGGCATCACTGGTCGAGCTTGGCGTTATCCGCGGCAACGACAACGGTACCCTCAACCCGCTCGGCCGGATGACACGCGCTGAAATGGCCGTCATCCTGCACCGGGTCCTGACCCTGTAACACAAAAAGCGGCCCCGTGACCGGGGCTGCTTTCCATTTTCAGGAGGTTCGCATGGTTGATATTCGATACGCTCAAGCGGAAGATACCAACTTTTGGCTTGAGCTGGACGCACACATTTCCGGTACAGAGCTGGCGCGGAAAATCCACTGCCGTATGGCTTATGTTCTGCTGTCAGAAGGCCGGGCGGCCGGCATCCTGCGGTATGGCCTGTTCTGGGACAACACCCCTTTCTGTAACTTGCTTGCCGTCTCCCCGCAATTTCGAGGCAAAGGGATGGGGCGGCTTCTAATGCGCCGCTGGGAGGAGGATATGCGTATACACGGCTTTACTCTAGTCATGACATCCACCCGCGCAGATGAAGCCGCACAGCATTTTTACCGAAAATTGGGCTACCGTGACGCCGGCTGCCTATTGATCCCTTCCCAGCCCGCAGAAATTTTTCTTATTCGCGAATTACATGAAGAACCTAAAGTGTAAAAAAAGGAAAAGCCGCCCTGTACA
>CAJMOV010000031.1 GCA_905215125.1 uncultured bacterium
CTGCTTATCACAGATTACAGTTCCAGCGTCTTTGAGGCAGCAATCCTTGAATTACCAATGCTTTTCTACTCCCTGGGCCTTCTCATGACGATGGGACCAATGGGGGAGATGACTTCACCTGAAACACAGGACTACATTGAAGAAACGGCGGAAGCGCCCGTTTATTTTGAAAAATACGGCAACACGCTTATCCTGATGTATCACACCCTGGTGGAAAGCGGCGAACCGACGGCTGAGCAGAACAGCCTTTACACTACAGCCGAAAAGCTGGGTGAGGATATCGACGCGCTGCATGCCGCCGGGTATCAGTCCTTGTCGCTGCTGCGCTACCGTATGGGCCTGTTTGATCCGCAGCAGAAATATTATATCCTGACCTTTGACGACGGCTACGAGTCCAATTACACCGTCGCCTATCCTGTTTTGCAGGAAAAGGGAGTGTATGCCGACATCTTTGCCAACACCGAGATGATGGACAAGGCCGGCCACCTGACCTGGGACATGTGCCGTGAAATGGAGCGGTCGGGGCTGGTGCATATCTATTCCCACCTCAACATTCACACGGCGGCGACGACGCTGTCGCCCGAAGAGCAGCGCATGTGGCTGGAGCAGTCGATGCAGGCCATCGAACGCGAGCTGGGCGAGCGTGCCGTCTGGGGCATGTCCTACCCGTACGGCGATTACGACAAGCCGGTATTCGACCTTTACCGCAGCATGGGGGCAAGCTTTCAGCTGGTTCAGGGGATAAAGTTTGAAGACCCTGAGCTGCTGGTGCGCGTCAATGTGCCGTATGACGCCGACATGGATGAGATTATCGAGACGGCCGCCCACAACTGAAAGGGGAAAGCACGATGGAGCAAGAGAAAATCGCCCGTATCAATTTCCTTGCAAAAAAGGCTAAAACGGACGAGGGCCTGACCCGTGAGGAAGCGCAGGAGCAGCATGCGCTGCGCCAGGAATACCTCGATGAAATCCGATTCAGCCTGACCAGCACGCTGGACAACACCTATATTCAGGACGAGCACGGAAACAGACGCAGGCTGGAACGAAAAAAAACGGACAGCCACAATAGCTGAATGCAAATGGGCCCCGCTGGTTTCGGCGGGGCTGTTTTTTCATACTTGCCCGGAGAGCTGGGGCCGTCGCGGGGGACGCCCGCTTTGCTGGCAGACGACCCTGCCGCCCGGCAAGACAAAAGGAAGCCGCCGCAGCCGTTAGGCCGCGACATTTTCCTTTCAGCATTGATCCTCCGCCCTCTATGCCGCGGCGACGTGCGCGCCATATTACAGCGCCTGAAGCCGCTGGAGCACCCGGTCGATTTTTTGCTGGGGAACCCTGCCGCGCACATGTCCCAGCACGCGGTTTAAGCTCATACCGCGCGCCATGCGCACCATAGGGCTATTCAGCACGCCGGGAAATTCTTCATTAAAGATACGCCGTGCGGCCGGGATTTGCAGCAGCTGCCCGACGGTAATACGCCCGTTTTGCAGATCCAAGGGATCACCTCCTGCTTTTGCTTGTGGGCCGCCCGGGCGGCCTTTTTCCTTTTCTATTGTATGCGCAAAAGGTATGCTTTGTCATCTGCCTGCATATCCATCATGGGACGGGCCCCTGCTGGTAATGGCCGCAGAAATCATCGAACAGTTAGGGAAATACAAAATAAATCCGTATATTTTTATCGAATGACGAAAATTTTTTTTGAGAAAACGGGCAAAAACATACTTTTTTACAGGATTTTTTTCGTTTGCCCCCTAGCATAATGTCAAAGAATGGTGTATAATCATTTCGATTTATTGTTTATTTTTTGACAGCGCAGGCTTGAAGGAAAGAAGGAGGGCACTTATGGCAAAGAAAAAGACCGTTGTTCCTTTCAACGGCACAAAGGAACAGGAAGCGCAGCTTGCTGCCGTGATTGAGAAAAACAAAAACGTCCCCGGCGCGCTGATGCCTGTACTGCAGGAAGCCCAGCAGATTTACGGCTACCTGCCCATCGAGGTACAGATTATGATAGCCGAGGGCATGGGCGTATCGCTGTCCGAGGTGTATGGCGTCGTCACCTTTTATTCGCAGTTCTCCCTCAACCCCAAGGGGCAGTACCCCATCGGCGTCTGTCTGGGCACGGCGTGCTATGTCAAGGGCGCTCAGGCCATTTTGGATCGCATCCAGCGCAAGCTGGGCATCGAGGTCGGCGGCGTGACGCCCGACGGCCGTTTTTCGCTGGAAGCGACCCGCTGTGTCGGCGCGTGCGGCCTGGCCCCCGTCTTTACCATCGGCGATGATGTGTACGGTAAGCTATCCCCCGAGGAAGCGGAAGCCGTCCTGGCCAAATATCAATAAGCCGGGATGAACGACCTGTCCCTTCACGCGCTGGATGTAGCGCAGAATTCGGTGACTGCGGGCGCAGGATGCGTGCGCATCGCCATTCTGGACGACGCCGGCGGTATGCGCACGTTCCGTATCGAGGATGACGGCTGCGGCATGGACGAGGCCCTGCTGCGCGCCGTGACGTCTCCCTTTACTACCACGCGCACGACGCGCAGGGTGGGGCTGGGCATACCGCTGCTCAAAATGGCGGCTGAAATGACGGGCGGCAGCCTGCGCATCGAAAGCGCGCCGGGCAGGGGGACAAGGCTGACCGCCGCCTTTGACACCCGCAGCGTCGACTGCCCGCCGCTGGGCGATATGGGGGGAACCATGCAGCTGCTCATCGGGCAGCGGCCCGACATCCGCTTTGTGTACGACAGGCAGGCCCCCGGCGGCCGCTTTACGCTGGATACTGACGAGCTGCGGCGCGAGCTGGACGGCGTCCCGCTCGACTGCCCCGAGGTGCTCGGTTTTATCCAGCAGTTTGTGTCAGACAATGAAAAGGAACTAATGGAGGTGCGATAAACGATGAAATCCCTTGCTGAGCTCAGAGCCATCCGCGAGAAAGCAAAAGACAGCGTCATCATGCGCCGCGAAAACCCCAACAACATCCGTGTCGTCGTCGGTATGGCGACCTGCGGCATCGCCGCCGGAGCCCGTCCCGTTCTTCAGGCATTTTTGGAGGAGACCAATAAACGCAGCTTAAATAACGTCGTCGTCACCCAGACCGGCTGCATCGGCCTGTGCCGCTTAGAGCCCATCGTAGAGGTTTACGTCCCCGGCCAGGAAAAGGTCACCTATGTCAAAATGACACCGGAAAAGGTGGGCAAAATTGTCGCGGATCATATTGTCAACGGCGTCGTTGTCGATGAATATACCATCGGCAGCGCGCAATAGGGGGGAACGGCATGGAATTGTATAGAGCACATGTACTTATCTGCGGCGGCACCGGCTGCACCGCGTCGGGCAGCGCAAAGCTGATCGAAACCATGGAGAGCGAGCTGGCTAAACAGGGCATTGACAAGGAGGTCAAGGTCGTGCGCACCGGCTGCTTCGGCCTGTGCGCCCTCGGCCCCATTATGATTGTCTACCCTGAAGGCAGCTTTTACAGCCATATTACGGAGGAGGACATCCCCGAAATCGTTTCCGAGCACCTGGTCAAGGGGCGCATTGTCGCCCGCCTTTTGTATCAGGAGACCATTCACCCGGAGGACAATACCATCCGCAGCTTAAACCACACCAAGTTTTACGAAAAGCAGATGCGCGTCGCGCTGCGCAACTGCGGCGTCATCAACCCGGAAAATATTGAGGAGTATATCGCCGTCGACGGGTATGAGGCCCTCGGCCGCGTCCTGACTGAAATGACGCCCGAGCAGACCATCGACGTCGTCAAGCGCAGCGGCTTGCGCGGCCGCGGCGGCGCGGGCTTCCCCACCGGCAAGAAGTGGGAGTTTGCAGCGGCTTCCCCCGGCCCGGTCAAATACGTCTGCTGCAACGCCGACGAGGGCGACCCCGGCGCTTTTATGGACCGCTCGGTGCTGGAGGGCGACCCCCATGCCATCATCGAGGCCATGGCCATCGCCGGCTACGCCATCGGCGCCCATCAGGGGTACATCTACGTCCGTGCCGAATACCCCATCGCCATCCACCGCCTGGAGGTAGCCATCGGCCAGGCGCGGGAATACGGCTTTTTGGGCAAGGACATCTTCGGCAGCGGGTTTGATTTTGACATCGAGCTGCGCTTCGGCGCCGGCGCCTTTGTCTGCGGCGAAGAAACCGCCCTTATGACGTCTATCGAGGGCTGCCGCGGCGAGCCGCGCGTCCGCCCGCCCTTCCCTGCCGTCAAGGGCCTGTTCGGCAAGCCGACGGTGCTCAACAACGTCGAGACCTATGCCAATATTCCACAGATTTTCGTCAAGGGGCCGGAATGGTTTGCCTCCATCGGCACGGAGAAGTCCCACGGTACCAAGGTTTTCGCGCTGGTCGGCAAAATCACCAACACCGGACTGGTTGAAATCCCCATGGGCACGACGCTGCGCGAGATCATCGAGGAAATCGGCGGCGGCATCCCCAACGGCAAGAAATTCAAGGCGGCCCAGACGGGCGGGCCCTCCGGCGGGTGCATCCCGGCCAGCTTAATTGACACCCCCATCGACTATGACAACCTCATCGCCATCGGGTCGATGATGGGATCCGGCGGCCTCATCGTCATGGACGAGGACACCTGCATGGTCGACATCGCCAAGTTCTTCCTGGAGTTTACCGTTGACGAAAGCTGCGGCAAGTGTACCGCCTGCCGCATCGGCACCCGCCGCCTGCACGAGATGCTGGAGAAAATCACGTCGGGCAACGCCGAGATGAGCGACCTGGACGAGATGGAGGAGCTGTGCTACTACATCAAGGAAAATTCGCTGTGCGGCCTGGGGCAGACGGCGCCCAACCCCGTTCTGTCCACCCTGCGCTACTTCCGCGACGAATACGAAGCGCACATCAAGGACAAGCGCTGCCCCGCCGGCGTGTGCAAAAAGCTCATCGGCTATGAAATCCTGGCCGACAAATGCAAGGGCTGCACCGCCTGCGCCCGCGTCTGCCCGGTCGGCGCCATTTCCGGCCAGGTCAAGGGGGCGCACGCCATCGACAAGCAGAAGTGCATCAAGTGCGGCGCCTGCATTGAAAAGTGTAAGTTCGGCGCTATCGTGAAAAAGTAAGGCGGAAAGGAGACATACCATGGATACAGTCAAGCTGAAAATCAACGGTATCGAGGTGGAAGCCCCCAAGAACGCCACCATCCTCGAAGCCGCCCGGATCGCCCATATCGACATCCCGACCCTGTGCTACCTCAAGGACATCAACGCTATCGGTGCCTGCCGCGTCTGCGTCTGCGAGGTCAAGGGCGCGCGCTCCTACGCCGCCGCCTGCGTCTACCCCGTTTCAGAGGGAATGGAGGTCTTTACCAACACCCCGAAAATTCGCGCCGCGCGCAAAAAGACCATCGAGCTTATCCTGTCGACCCACCGGCGCGAGTGCCTGTCCTGCGTGCGCAGCGGCAAGTGCGAGCTGCAGAAGCTGGCGCAGGAATACGGCTGCGACGAACACCGCTATGAGACAAGCGTCAAGACGCCCGACATCGTCGACGTCAACGACGTTCTGATCCGAGACAACTCCAAGTGCGTGCTGTGCCGCCGCTGCGTCGCCGCCTGCAAGCACAACCAGGGCGTCGCCGTCATCGGCTGCAACGAGCGCGGGTACGAGACCCATGTCGCCCCGGCTTTTGACATGCCCCTGGCCGACACCGCCTGCATTTCCTGCGGGCAGTGCATCACCGTCTGCCCCACCGGCGCGCTGCGTGAGCGCGACGACACCGACAAAGTATGGAAGGCGTTGGCCGACCCCAAAAAGCATGTCGTCGTCGGCACAGCCCCCGCTGTGCGCGCCCAGATTGGCGAGGAGTTCGGCTACCCCATGGGTACCAATACCGAGGGCAAGATGGCGGCCGCCCTGCGCCGCCTCGGCTTTGACGGCGTCTTTGACGTCGACACAGCGGCCGATTTCACCATCATGGAGGAGGGGACCGAGTTTATCAGCCGCTTTACCGGCGGCGGCAAGCTGCCCCTCATCACCTCCTGCTCGCCCGGCTGGATCAAGTTCTGCGAGTACAATTACCCTGACCTGCTCGATAACCTGTCGACCTGCAAGTCGCCCCAGCAGATGTTCGGCGCGCTGATGAAATCCTACTACGCCGACAAGAAAGGCATTGACCCGCAGGATCTCGTCGTCGTCACCGTCATGCCCTGCACCGCCAAGAAATTCGAGGTCAAGCGGCCCGAGATGGAGGTCGACGGCCTGCGCGACGTCGACGTCACCATCACCACGCGCGAGTTTGCCCGCATGGTGCGCCAGGCCGGCATCATGTTTGAAAGCCTGCCGGAGGACGAGACCTTTGACCCGATGTTCGGCATCGCGTCCGGCGCGGCCCACATCTTTGGCGCGACGGGCGGCGTCATGGAAGCAGCGCTGCGCACCGTCGCCGAGGTCGTGACCGGCAAGCCGCTGGAAAAGCTCGACTTTGACGACGTCCGTGGCACCACCGGCATCAAGGAAGCGGCCTATAAGGTGGGCGAGCACACGGTGCGTGTCGCCGTCGCCAGCGGCACGGCCAACGCCAAAAAGCTGCTCGACAGCGTCAAATCAGGCGAAAAGCAGTATGACTTTATCGAGATCATGGCCTGCCCGGGCGGCTGCGTAAACGGCGGCGGCCAGCCGCAGGTCCACGCATCAGTGCGCAACAATATCGACGTGCGCGCCCAGCGCGCCAAGGCGCTGTACAGCGAGGATGCCGGCATGAGGCTGCGTAAAAGCCATGAAAACCCCATCGTACCAGAGGTTTACGACAATTACCTAAAGTGCAAGCCTGGCGAGGGCCGCGCCCATCACCTGTTGCACACCCATTATACCGCCAGAAGCAAATACCCTGTAGGCAAATAAAGCCGCGTACAAAAGGGGGCCCCGCAGGGGCTCCCTTTTTACTGTTACAGGAAAAGCCTGCGGACTGCAGCCTTATGGCGTACGGAAGCGGCTGGGCGAAAAGAGATATATTTGTAATATTTATGCTTGACATTATAGATGTGTAGTGATATATTTATCTCATAAAGATACAAAATTATCTCACTCTGAAGGAGAAAGAACCATGTTGAAAAAGCAAATGAAAAGAATCATCCTGATGGGTATAGCCTGTGCGGCGCTTCTCATCGCAGGGGTGACATACTCCCTGCTCTGCAATGAAGGGCGATGGGTCAAGGAAATGGATATGTCGGAATATGTCTTTTCTGTCAAAGATATCCCCATGCTGGCAATCGGGGCGGTCATTGCCGCATATGCGGTCTATATTGTAGTCATCTGCGCCAAAGCAGCCTTTGCCAAAAGGCAGGCGGACAGGACATATACCAGGAAGGTATCTCCGCTGTGGGGCCTCTGCGGCGTATTCGGCTTTTTGGGGTTTGGCGGCTTTTGGACATACCATGAATACGGGCAGATATTCCCATTTATTTTCTTTGTATTTTTTGGCCTGTTCGGCCTGTTTTTTGAAGGCAAGCTCTCCCACACCCTGGAAGATGAGCTTTTTCAGCAAAACAGACAAAAAGCGCAGCTGAAGGCATATAAAACGGGCTTTGTCCTGTTGTTTGCTGTCATATGGCTTATGGGAATGGGGATGTTTTCACATAATGTGGAATGGTGCGCAATTTTTATGCTCATTTCGATCTCGCTTATTTATGCCCTGGTCCTGTTTCTCAGCGCGTATTTCCTGTATCGCTATGAGAAAGGGGAATAAAACATGGGAGCAGATTTTGTTTGCAACTTAAAGGCATATCGTGTAGCGCAGGGGTGGACACAGGAACAGCTTGCGGAAATTGTCGGCGTCCGGCGCGAAACCATCATGCGGCTGGAAAAGGCGCAGTATAATCCGTCGCTCAAATTAGCGATTGATATTTCAAGGGCTGTCAAGGCCCCGATAGAAGACATCTTTATTTTTAAATAAAGCTGCGTTTCCCGCGAGGAAAAAGACGCCTTTGGGCGTCTTTTTTACGGACGGCCGGAAGGGCGGGGGTTTTTCGTATGGCCAGCCCGCGGCAATGCCCCCTGTTCAGGCGGGGTAAATTGCTGATACACAGTACATGTATAAATATATAGCAAATAATATACAAAAAGTATTTAAACTAAAATAAAAATGTAAAGTATACTTGACATTGCTGGGAAAGCTGATAGAATAAATGATGTAAAGTAAACTTTACATTCAGGAGGGAGAAATGAAAAACCGACTGGAAGAGCTGCGCAGGCAGCGGGGCGTCCGACAGGAGGAATTGGCTGAAGCGCTCTGCGTTTCACGGCAGACGGTCAGCTCGCTGGAAAAGGGGAGGTATAACCCATCCATCCTGCTTGCTTTTAAAATTGCCCGCTACTTTGATATGCGCATCGAGGATGTTTTTATCTACGAGGAGGAAGAACAATGAAAAGCAAAAAAAGTGCAGTCATCGCTCTGACAGGGCTTGCCATTCTGGCGGCCGGCTTTATCCTTCTGAAGGCCGTGCCGGATGGAGGCGCGCCGAAGGTGCTTGCCTATGTGTGCATCGGTTTGGGATGCGGAGCCTTTGGGCATGGTATGGGAGACTTTTTGGGGAACCGCGCCCTGAAAAGGGATCCCGGCTTGGCCCGGCAGCTGGAAGTCGAACGGGGAGATGAACGGAATATCGCTCTGGCCAACGCGGCGAAGGCCCGCGCCTTCGACGCGGCGCTGTACCTTTTCGGCGCGCTGATGCTGGCCTTCGCCCTCATGCAGGTCGAGCTGGCGGCCATCCTGCTGCTGGTCGCCGCCTATCTTTTCGTCGCGGGGTATAGCATCTACTGGCGCTGCCGTCTGGATAAGGAAATGTAGGCAGGCGGTATTTCTTGATACCTGCTGCAGAGAAAAATATAATAAAAGCAGGCCCCGGGCAAGGGGCCTGTTTTGTCAAGGCAGCGAAAAAGGGGGCAGAAGATGAACAGAAGCACACTGAAGATGACGGCGCTCGTTTCCATGCTGCTCGACCACATAGGCGCTGTCATTGTCTGGCCCTTGTATCTTGACGCCTGCGCGGTTGACGGCGTCCATATGCTGGGGGATCTGATCCCCGAGCAGGCGAGGAAGATTTATATGCTTTACCTGGCGCTGCGGATCGTCGGGCGGCTGGCCTTTCCCATCTTTGCTTTCATGGTTGTCGAAGGCGTCGCCCACACGCGCAGCGTGAAGAAATATGTCGGCAGGCTTTTCCTGTTCGCCGTGCTTTCAGAAATCCCATACGACCTGGCCATGACAGACAGTTTGTTTTATCCATGGGGCAGAATGTGCTGTGGACGTTTGCCATTGCGGCAGCCATGCTCTGGGCGCTGGAAACATACGCTGTCAGCAGGGGCGCAGGGGAAAGGGGAACGCTGCACGCCGCCGCCGTCATCGCCGCCGCGGTGCTTGCGAGCGTATTTTGCGACGGCGGGGTGGGCGGAATCCTGCTCATCGCCTGCATGTACTTGTTCAAAGGGGATAAAAAGCGCTGGTGGCTGGGCTACGTCCTGTCCCTATGCGTTTTGACGGTGCTGGGCATGACAGTGCAGGTTTTCGCCATCCTGGCCCTTTTCCTGCTGCAAGAGTACAACGGGCAAAAAGGCAGGGAATACAAAGCCCTGTTCTATGTGTTTTACCCCGCCCATCTGCTGGCCCTGTGGGGCGTTGCGGCACTGATTGCGTAAAGCAGGCCGGCGCCCGCGCCGCTGTGCGCGGAGGTACAGCCCCATTTTATGAGGGATACAGGCACAGCCGGCGGCGTTTTCCCTTGACACCTGCGTGGGGGCAAAGTAGAATGGGAGCAAGCGCTGCCTGCGGCAGGGCCGAAAGCCAAAGGAGACAGGAGAGATCAGACGATGGAATCCATGCTCGACGCCCTTGCCCTGCGCATGATAGAGCACGATAGAGGGGACGCGCGCCGCATCCAGCACTTTATCAAGGTACACAGCCTGGCGCGCCTTATCGGCCGGAGAGAAAGCCTGGATGATGTCACTCTCCTGACGCTGGAAGCCGCGGCGCTTGTCCACGACATCGGTATCCGTATTGCTGAAGAGAAGTACGGCGCCTGCAGCGGCGAGTTGCAGCAGCGGGAGGGGCCGGAGCCGGCCAGGCGCATGCTGCTGGACGTCGGCTTTGCACCTGCTGTCGCCGATCGCGTCGCCTGGCTGGTAGGCCATCACCACACCTATACTGGCGTCGACGGCGTGGATTATCGTATTTTGCTGGAAGCTGATTTTCTGGTTAACCTGTATGAGGAGGGCTGCGCTGCGTCGGAAATCGATGCGGCGTGGCGCAATATCTTTCGGACAAGGACGGGCAAAGAGATCTGCCGCGCCATGTTCGAGTTGAAAAAAGAGTGAGGAGGGGTCACGATGGCCTTTGCAAGCGGCGTAACATTTCTGCCCTGCAGCGATATTGAAAGAACCCACCGTTTTTACCACGGCTGCCTGGGACTCAAGCTGGAAATGTCTACAAACGGCGGCATGGCCCGCATCTATGACACCGGCTGCGGATTCTGGGGATTTGTTCAGTATAGCGACGGCCGCGCTATCCCGTCGGGGGAAAAGGGGGTCTGCCTGTCCCTCAACTGCCACGACAAGGGGGAGGTCGACCGGCTTTTCCGCCTGGTGACGGCCCGTGGGGCCGAGGTCATCGCCCCGCCGCAGATGCACGGGACCTTTCCCGTTTATTCGGGCTTCTTCCGCGACCCGGACGGATATCGGGTGGAATTGCAGCGGGTGCTTTTATAGGGGCGGCCTGTATGCCTGGCATTAAGAACGGTTAAGCTGCCGCCGCTATGAAAGAATTTTTGCCGCTATCACATTCTGAGCCAGGGGGGATGCGCATGAGACACGCTGTAGGACTGGCGCTGCTTGTGGGCCTTGGGCTGCTTTTGGCTGCCTTTGCGGCCGACATTGCGTTGGCTTCCGGCGGCTGCCGGCCCTTGCTTTACCGTGTCTCTATGGAGGATCCGGCCGGCGAAGGCGTCTATTACAGCTCGGCTTTTTATGTCATCCGAACGACGCCGGAGGGATACAGCGTCCGCTTTAAAATTGCGGGAAGCTGGCTGGCCTGCCCTCTTCTTCTGGCCGTTTTGGGCGGGCTGCTGGCTTATGAAACAGGGGCGGCCTTGCCAGGGTGCTGGCTGGCGGCGGCCGCATTGGCGCTGGCCATTGCCTTTTTTCCAAGCGGCGACAAAAATCTGCCCGGCCTGGCCGTCACCGACTTTGCGGCACCTCTGTGCCTGACCTATGCGCTGGGTCGCAGGATCGAAGACAAGGCAAGGCCGCGCTGACAGCGCAGCAGACAGCAGAAAGCGCCCCGGAATGGGGCGCTTTCGTTTTGCAGATTCAGTTTTCATCGTGGCTGGGAGCGAGACCGGCTTTGCGCAGGGCGGTGACGACCGGCTTATACAGCAGCATGGTGACGACGGCGTTGGCCGCCCCTTTGGCCAGGTTGAAGCCGAGCAGCAGGGGCATCATGTCGATGACGGTGTCGCGCGGCACTTTCAGATACCCCGGCGTGACGATGAGGTTCCACAAAAGCATGACGGCCGTCATGACGACCACGCCGGCAAGCAGGCCGAGAATGGCGCTTTTGCGGTCGCGCCGGCGGCGGTACAGCAGTGCGGCGGGCAGGACGAAGGCGAGGGTGGAAAGCACATTCATCAGCATACCGACCGGGCCGGTGCCGCTGACCGTCACCATCTCGACCAGGCAGACGACCAGGGAGATCATCAGCCCCGTCGCCGGACCGAAGAGAAAGCCGCTGATGGCAATGACGACATCCTTGAGATCAAAGCTGAGGAAGCCGGCGACCGGGGGGATGAGCTGGCAGACCAGCATGACGGCGTAGGCGATGGCGGCCAGCATACCGAAGCAGGCGATGTGACGGGTCCTGACGCCCCGGCGGACAGAGGATTGGTTCATGGGAAAATCCCTCCAAAAATAAAGTACACCTGAAAGGGGTGCCCTCCAGGTGGTGTGCGTCAAGGTGCGTTCGGGCGGGGCCCGACGCTATGTCAACACGCCTTCTT
>CAJMOV010000032.1 GCA_905215125.1 uncultured bacterium
ACTCCGTGCGGCAGTTCCAGCGCATCTTCAACCTGGCGTCAGACGGCGTGGTGGGGCCTTCATACCCTCGATATCCTCGGGCGATGTCTCCAGGCGGACGAGCACGACCTTCTCCCCGCGCTCGGCCCAGGCCTTGGCGTCTTCAGCGGTGAAGACAATGCGGCCGGAGGCGGCGCCGGGGGAAGCGGCCAGGGCGCTGCCGATGACGGGGGTCTTTTTGAGAACCTCGGCGTCAAACTGCGGGTGCAGCAGCGTGTCGAGGGAACGCGGCTCGATCATGGCGACGGCCTTTTCCTCCGTGATCTGCCCCTCGTCGACCAGGTCGCAGGCGATCTTGAGGGCGGCGGCCGGCGTGCGCTTGCCGTTGCGGGTCTGCAGCATGTACAGCTTGCGATCCTCAATGGTAAACTCCATGTCCTGCATGTCGTGGTAGTGGTTTTCCAGAATGCCGCAGATCTTGACGAACTGCTCATAGACCTCGGGCATGACCTCCTTGAGCTGGTCGATGGTCTGCGGGGTGCGGATGCCGGCGACGACGTCTTCGCCCTGGGCGTTCATCAAAAACTCGCCGAACAGCTTCCTTTCACCCGTGGCGGGGTTGCGGGTAAAGGCGACGCCGGTGCCCGACGTGTCGCCCATATTGCCAAAGGCCATGGCCTGGACGTTGACGGCGGTGCCCCAGGAATAGGGGATGTCGTTGTCGCGGCGATAGACGTTGGCACGCGGGTTGTCCCAGCTGCGGAAGACGGCCTGGATGGCCCCCATCAGCTGCTCCTTGGGGTCGGAGGGGAAGTCCTGGCCCAGCTTGGACTTGTATTCAGCCTTGAACTGGCCGGCCAGCTCCTTGAGATCGTCGGCCGTCAGGTCGACGTCCTGGGTGATGCCGCGCTCCTCCTTCATCTTGTCGATGAGCTGCTCGAAATATTTCTTGCCGACTTCCATAACGACGTCGGAATACATCTGGATAAAACGGCGATAGCAGTCCCAGGCCCAGCGGGGGTTGCCCGACTTTTTGGCCAGGACCTCGACGACCTGCTCGTTGAGACCCAGGTTCAAAATGGTGTCCATCATGCCCGGCATGGAGGCGCGGGCGCCCGAACGCACGGAGACCAGCAGGGGGTTTTCCAGGTCGCCGAATCTCTTGCCGGTGATCTCCTCCATCTTGACGATGTGCTCCATGATCTGCTGCTGGATTTCATCGCTGATTTTGCGGCCATCCTCGTAATAACGGGTGCAGGCCTCGGTGGAGATGGTGAAGCCCTGGGGAACAGGCAGTCCGATGTTGGTCATCTCGGCCAGGTTGGCACCCTTGCCGCCCAGCAGCTCGCGCATGCTCGCATTGCCCTCTGAAAAGAGGTAGACATATTTGTGCATTTGCAACACTCCCTTTTGTTCGATATTCCCTTTTTTCATTTGCGCAACCATTATACCAGAAATAAATCCATTTTGCACTAGGTAAATGACAAAAAAACGAGGAAATTTATTAGGAAAGACTGACAATAAGATCGTTTTTTGATTAACATGAAAAAGGACAGCCTTATACATCGCTGCATACGGCTGCCGTCACCGCCCGCCGCCCTGTGACGAGCGGAACAAGCGGCGCTTTTTCTCCTCCAGCCGCTCGCGGCGGCTGCGCGTTTCATCGGGGCAGAGCACCCAGCGCTCCCCCCGCCGGGTGACAACATCGCCCTCCCGGGTGTCCGCGGGCAGATCCTGCGCCAGCCATTCGGCCCCGTCCGGGCCGAGCAGGACATAGGAGGGCCCTTCCACACGATCAACGACATAGAGGACCTCATCGCTCGGTCTGCACATCTATTTCGCCCCCTGTCGCGGTAAAAACAATGGTCCCCTGCGTATCAGTGCGGTATATTTGGCAGCCCAGCTCTTCCAGCGCACTGAGCGTCCGTTCATTCGGATGGCCGTAGCTGTTGCCCACCCCGCAGGATATGGCGGCGTAACGGGGCGAGATAGCGCTTAGGAAGGCGGAGGAAGAAGACGTATCGCTGCCGTGGTGCCCGACCTTAAGGATGTCGACGGCGGGCAAGCCGGCCTGCACCAGCGCTTCCTCCACCGGGGCCTCGGCGTCGCCGGTCAACAGGCAGCGCACCCCTGCGCCTTCCGCCAGCAGGACAAGGGAGGCGTTGTTCAAATCATCCAGGCTGTCTCCCTGCTGCGGGGAAAGCACGGTAATGCGCGCGTCGCCCAAAGTAAATACGTCCCCCTTCTCGGCCAGCACAGCATCGGCCCCACTGCGCTCAACGGCGTCCAGCATCCGCTCATATGTATCGGATGTATGCGAAATGTCGGGCATCCAGAAAACGGCCGGCGGATAGGCGTCCAAAACGGCCGCCATGCTGCCGATGTGATCGGCGTGCGGATGGGTGGCGACGGCCAGCGCCAGCTTGTCGACGCCGTAAGCCTGCATGGCTTGCAAAATGGCGTCTTCACTTTCAGCTGTCCCGGCGTCAATCAGGGCCCACTGCCCGCCGCTGTGCAACAGCAGGCTGTCCCCCTGTCCGACGTCGAGGACGACAAGGGAGAGGGATCCATCCTGGGGCAGGGGCTGGGCCTTCTGCCCCTCAGCCTGCCACAAGTAGCCGCCGGCCGCAGCCAGCAGCACAAGCAGCAGGGAGAGGAAAGAGGCTGTCTTTTTCTTGCTTTTTCGTCTGCTCATAATTTCTTCATGAAGTTGCGGTAAATTTCAACCGCGGCGCCCAGCGACGTTTCACGGATATATTCGTCAGGACCGTGCACCGCCCCCGCGGCCTGGTCGCTGGTCAGGATGGGGGAGAAGCGCAGGATATTGCCGCTCAGCGCGGCGTAATGGCGGGCGTCGGTGCTGCCCGTCATGATGGTTGGGATGCAGGGCATGTCCGCAAAGCGCTCCTGCACGGCGTTGCACAAGGCCTGCGCCAGCGGATGATCAATGGACGAGATGGGGGAGGGGTCGCCGTGCGGCTCCATCAGTTCGACCTCGACGGGCAGATCGGCGAGCAGTGCGCTCATGTGCCGGCGCGCGGACAGCGCCGTATCCCCCTGGAGCAGGCAGGCGGTGACGACGGCCTCGGCCGACGTCGGCAGAAGCACGGGGGAAAGCGAGCCGGCGATTTGCGTCGCGGAATAGCTGCTGCGCAGGATGGCCATCATCTGCGGATCCCGGCGGAAGCAGCTGCCGAGAAAGGCGCGCGTAAGCGGCAGGTTGGCGACGACAAAGCGTTTCCAAAAGCCCATGGCGGGCAGGGAGGCCTGCAGCGTCTTTTTGGCCGGCGCCAGCAGGCGTACCCGCGGCAGCGACGCTTCGATGCGGCAGATGGCTTCGGCCAGGGCGCCCACGGCGGTATGCCGGGGCGGCGCTCCGATCTGCCCGCCCGGCGCTTTGGCGGTCAGCTTGAACATGCACACGGCTTTTTCCCCGACGCCCAGCAAAGCGGCAGGATAGCTGCGTTCTCCCATGTGGCTTTTGGAAATAAAGCCGCCCTCATCCAGAATCAGGTCAAAAAAGACCCCTCGCTTATTGAGCAGATCGGCCAGCACGGCCGCGCCATCATGCCCGCCCAGCTCCTCGTCGTGCCCAAAGGCGAAGTACAGGTCGCGCCGCGGCGCGTACCCTTCCTCCATCAGTGAGGAAACCGCTTCCAGCAGGGCGATGACGGGGCCCTTGCAGTCGACGGCGCCGCGTCCGCGCACCACCCCATCCTCCCGCGCGCCGGAAAAGGGCTCGGTTTTCCATCCCTCGCCGGGCGGGACGACGTCCAAGTGGCCGCAAAACAGCACGGGCGCGGGCGCGTCTTTGCGTTCAGCGGCCCGCCAGCGCAGAAGCAGGCTGCCGGCAGGCAGCTCGAACAGGTTCATTTGCGCAAAGGCTTGGGCGTACCGCCGCTTCAGGTATGCGATCAGCCTGCCCATTTCCTCGCCGTCTCCGGTGACGGTGGCAAAGCGGATGGCTTCGGACAGCGACTGGGCGGCGCGCTCCGTCAGCCCTTCATCCGGCGTCGGCGGCGCGACCGGCTTATGCCTGCGGAAGGTGTGCCCGGCCAGTATGGCACGCGCCAGCATGACGATAATCAGCGCCGCCAGCCCGACAACCAGAAGGAAATTGACCCAGGCGCCGAAATCGGCCGTAAAATTACTGACAAAAATGACAAAGGACGCGTACAGATTTCTCAAAAAGGTCATAGCTTCACCTCATGTTGCGCGCGGAGGGCGCTCTGGGCGTCGCGGGCGATCTGCTGCCGCAGCAGCTCAGGCGAGGCAAACGCCTGCTCGTCCCGCAAAAAGCGCAAAAACTGCACCGACGCCGTATCGTGGTAAACCTCGCGCTGAAAGCCCAGCAAATGGCTTTCAATGGTGACGGGCCCCTCCGATGTAAAGGTCGGGCGGACGCCGATATTGGTGACTGCCGGCCATGTCTCCCCCCCGATGGCGACGCGGGCGGCGTAAACGCCCCCCCTGGGCATGACAATCTCCCCGGGCGGAAGGACATTGATGGTGGGAAAGCCCAATCTGCGGCCGACATGCCTGCCGTGGACAATTTCCCCCGAAAGGGCGAACGGCCGCCCCAGCAGGCTTGCGGCACGCTCAACCTCCCCCGCCTCGATCAGGGCGCGGATGCGGGTCGATGAAATGCCCACCCCATCCTGTGTGACGGCGGGGCAGAGAACAGCGCGAAAGCCCAGCCTGTCCCCCATGTCCCGCAACAGCCGGGGCGTGCCGGCCGCCCCTTTTCCAAAGCGGTAGTTCTCCCCCGTGACGACAGCGCCGCACCGGTAAGCGTCCAGCAGAACGTCGGTGACAAACTGCTCGGGCGGCAGCGATGCAAAGCGCTCGTCAAAGGTCAGGAAAACGATCTCTTCTATGCCAAGCGCACGGATACGCGCGCCGCGCTCGTCCTGAGACATCAGCAAAGGCGGCGCGCCGCCGCCCACCAGGGCGCGGGGGTGCCCGGCAAAGGTCAGCGCAGCAGGGCGCAGCCCCATTTCCCCGGCAATGCGCACCGTCTGGCGCAGAAGGGCGGCATGGCCGCGGTGAACGCCGTCGAAAAAGCCTAGGGCAGCCGCCCGCAATGGTTGTGTCATGCGCGGTCTTCCTTCACGGTAAAATATTTATGGCAGAACACGGCCAAGCCTCCCCTGTCAAGCGGGCGAACCACGCCGAGCAGCAAAAATTCCCCGTCCGGCGCGTAAACGCGGCACAGCCGCCCCTCGGTCGGCACGACGCCGCTTTGCAGGTGCTTCTGCCGCAGATGGGCGCCGTTTACGGCGCGTACAGCCCCTTCCTCTGTCGCCGTCAGGGCGGGCAAATCGGCGAACAGGCCGTCAGCCGGACGGATATGGCGTTCTATGCCGCCATCCTGAACAGCGGCGGCAATTTCTTCAAACGTCAGGGCGTCCTCCAGGGAAAAGTCCCCTGAACGGGTGCGGACCAGCGACGTCATGCAGGCGCCGCAGCCCAATTTTCGGCCGATGTCATGGCACAGCGTGCGGATGTAGGCCCCCTTGGAGCAGCAGACGCGCAGGCGATAATCCTCCGGCCCGTCTCCTTCCTGCGGGGGCAGCAGCTCGATGTCTGAAATGGTGATATCACGGCTCTGCCTTTCCACCTCGATGCCCTGGCGGGCCAGGTCGTAAAGGCGGACGCCGCCGACCTGCACAGCCGAGTACATGGGGGGCAGCTGGCTCGATGTGCCAAGAAAGCTCTCGGCCGCCCGCCGCACATCGTCCTGCGCTGCGGCGACGTCATGCCTTTCCAGCACGGCGCCTGTGCTGTCCTGCGTGTCAGTGACGTAGCCGAGACGCAGGCCGGCGACGTATTCCTTCTCCGCCCCGCTGGCGTATTCCGACGCACGCGTCGCCACCCCCAGCAGGATGACCAGCACCCCTTCCGCCATGGGATCCAGCGTACCGGCGTGCCCGATGCGGCGCATTTTTAGGATGCCCCGCAGCTTGGCCACAGCGTCATGCGACGTAAAGCCGGCCGGCTTGTTGAGAACCAGAAAGCCGTTTAGCATTGCGCGTCCATGTGGCGGGAAGCCTCGGCCACCAGCTTTTCCCGACATTCGTCTATACTGCCCCGCATGGTGCACCCGGCGGCGCGCGGGTGTCCCCCGCCGCCAAAGGCGGAGCAGATGGCTGAAGCGTCAAGCGGCTTATTGGTGCGCAGCGAGACCTTATATTCGCCCCGATGCTTGAGCTCCTGCAAAAAGACGGCGCATTCCACCCCTTCCAGGTGCATAAGCAGGGTGGAAAGGTTGTCCAAATCGTCCCCCGACGCGCCGATGCTGTCAGTGAAGTCGCGTTCCAGGCAGCCGCACACCAGCTTACCGCCGCGGTAAAAGCGCAGCGTATCAAAAAGCTGGCGCTCAACGCGGAAGCGCGTTTTTGTCTTGCGCTCAAAAAAGACCTGGTTGACGGCATGGGCGTCCAGCCCCGCTTCCATGCAGTCGGCGGCGATGCGGTGGGCCAATGGGGTCGTGTTGGAAAAGCGGAAGCACCCCGTATCGGTTGAAACCGCAATATACAGGGCTCGGCACATGTCCAAATCGGGCTTGACGCCCATATGCACAGCCATTTTCCAAATGACCTCGCCCGTCGCGGCGGCCTGCGGCTCGACCAGCGTCTCGCGGGCATAGCCGGTATTGGAGGGATGGTGATCGACGCACAAATCGACCCTGCCGCGGAAAGGCTCGGCCGACGCGGGGAAAAGCTCCTCCGACGCCGTATCGACGGCCACCAGCATCCGAGGGCTGAACCCCTCCGGCGGCGTCAGCCCTTCCATCAGCGGGGCAAGGCGGGGCGTCGCATCCTCATTGGGGTGCAGAAAAGCCCGCTTGCCCTTGTGCTGCAGCAGGCGGCACAGCGCGCCGCCTGAGCCAAGGGTGTCCCCGTCCGGCCTGCGGTGCGTGATGATGAGTATATCGTCCTGCGCAAGCAGCCGCTCACAGGCCTGCGCTATGGTCACCGGCGTCATGTTCATCCCCATCCTCATTCTGTATATTGAGCTTGGACAGCATCTCTGAAATATGGACTCCATGCGAAATAGAATCGTCCAGGACAAAAACCAGCTCGGGGGTGTAGCGCAGCGTCAGGCGGTGCGCCAGCTCGCGGCGCAGAAAGCCGGAAACCGACTTGAGTCCCTGCTTGAGCTGCTTTGCATCGTAATCGCCCAGCGCGCTTAAATATACCTTGCACCAGCGCAAATCCCCCGACGCCTCACAGCGCACAATGGACAGCATCGGTCCCTGCAGCCGCGGATCCTTCAGCGTCGGCAGGATTTCCGACAGGCAGCGCATAATTTCCTCGCTGATACGATCAATTCGGTTGTTCGATGACAAAATACTCCCTCCTCTGGATGCCTTCCCTTTCATATTTGCACGGGCAAATAAATTGCCCGGCTCAGGCCGCCGGCAAACGCCGGCGGCCTGCTTTCGCCCACAGGAAGGCGCGGCCTATGCTTTTATCCTTCCCGGCGTTTTGCCAATTATCTTTCTACCTCTTCCATCTGGAAGGCTTCGATAATATCGCCTTCTTTGATGTCATTATACCGCTCAAAGCTCATACCACATTCAAAGCCCTGGGCGACCTCCTTGGCGTCGTCCTTAAACCGCCGCAGGGTGGAAAGCACGCCCTCGTGAATGACGATGCTGTCGCGCACGATGCGCACCTGCGCGGCGCGAACCACTTTGCCCGAGCGCACATAGCAGCCTGCAATAGTGCCGACGCCGGAAACCTTGAAGGTCTGACGCACTTCGGCCTGGCCGAGCACCACCTCGCGGTACTTGGGCGCCAGCATGCCCTTCATGGCCTGCTCGATTTCCTCAATGCAGTCGTAAATGATGCGGTACAGGCGGATGTCGACGTCGCTGCGCGCGGCGCTCTCGGCGGCGCCGGCTTCGGGCCGGACGTTGAAGCCGACGATGATGGCGCCCGATGCGCTGGCCAGCATGACGTCGGAATCGTTGACGCCGCCGACGCCCGAATGGATGACGCGCACGCGCACCTCTTCATTGGACAGCTTTTCCAGGCTGGCCTTGATGGCCTCGGCCGAGCCCTGTACGTCTGCCTTGACAATGATATTGAAATCCTTGATATTGCCTTCGTTGATGTGGGAAAACAGGTTTTCCAGCGTGACCTTCTGCTGCTGCTGGGCGCGCTCCTGCTTCTCGGCGTTCTTGCGCTGCTCGGCAAGGGTGCGGGCCATGCGCTCGTCCTCGACGGCGTAGAACAGGTCACCGGCGGCCGGCACTTCGGCAAGGCCGGTGATTTCAACCGGCACAGACGGGCCGGCGTGCTCGACCTTTCGCCCGCGGTCGTCCTGCATGGCGCGCACGCGGCCGACGGCCGTGCCCGCGATGACGATGTCACCCGTGTTGAGCGTGCCGTTCTGCACCAGGATGGTGGCCACCGGGCCGCGGCCGCGATCCAGCTTGGCTTCGATAACGGTACCCTTGGCGGCGCGGTCGGGGTTGGCTTTGAGCTCGAGCATGTCGGCCGTCAAAAGGACCATTTCCAAAAGGTTGTCAATGCCGTCGCCCCGCTTGGCTGAGACAGGGCAGACAATGGTGCTGCCGCCCCATTCCTCCGGCACCAGCTCATACTCGGTCAGCTGCTGCATAATGCGGTCGGGGTTGGCCCCTTCCTTGTCGATTTTGTTGACGGCGACCACCAGGGGCACACCCGCCGCTTTGGCGTGGTTGATGGCCTCGATGGTCTGGGGCATGATGCCGTCGTCGGCTGCGACGACCAGAATGGCGACGTCCGTCACCTGCGCGCCGCGTGCGCGCATGCTGGTGAAGGCGGCGTGGCCCGGCGTATCGAGGAAGGTGATGTCCCGCCCGTTGAGGGACACGCGGTAAGCACCGATGTGCTGGGTAATGCCGCCGGCCTCGCCGGAGACGACGTTTGTCTTGCGGATGGCGTCGAGCAGCGATGTCTTCCCGTGATCGACGTGGCCCATGACGACGACGACCGGGGCGCGGGGGATAAGGCTGTCGGCCGCGTCCTCGCTGTCGTCCAGCAGGCGCTCCTCAATGGTGACGATGACCTCCTTCTGCACCACCGCGCCAAACTCTTCGGCGACGATGGCGGCAGTGTCAAAATCAATGACCTGGGATACGCTGGCCATGACGCCCAGCTTCATCAGCTGGCGCACGACGTCGGCCGCCGATTTTTTCAGACGCAGCGCCAGCTCGCCGACAGCGATTTCGACGGGAATCATGACCTTGAGCGGCGTCTTTTTGGCCATGGCCTGCTGCTGAAGCCGGCGCATTTTTTCCTGCTCTTCCTGCCGGCGCTTGCTGCCCATATACTGCGAGCGCTTCTGGCTCTGCTTGGTCAGCTTCTGCTTGCTCTGCTGGGCGGAAATCCGCTCGGCTTTCTCCGGCACCAGGGTTTCCATTCGCTCGTCGTACTTTTCAATGTTGACCGACGATCCGCGTGTGTCGACGTAATGCACCTTGGGCGTTTTTTCCGACACAGGGGCCGGCGCGGGCGCGTCGGCCGACGCGGGCCTGTGCTCCAGCGTGCGCGTTTCCGGCCGCTTCTGGGCCTGCGGCTTTTGCGCCGCTTCACGGGCGCGCTCGGCGGCGCGGGCCGCCTCCTCGCGCTCGCGCTCCTGCTCGCGGATGCGTTCTTCCGCCTTGCGCTTGCGCTCTTCCGCAGCGGCGGCGGCCGGGGCGAAGACCTGCTCCAGGCTGCCGATCTGGTTTTTCTGGCTGACAACGTCAAAGACGATGTTGAGCTCTTCCTCGCTCAGCGCCTGGCTATTGCTTTTGGGCGCTTTGGCATACTGCTTTAAAATTTCGGAAATCTCCTTGCTCGCCATGCCCAAATCCTTGGCGACTTCGGAAAGCTTGTATTTCACTATCATCGTTTCGTCCCCCTCTTGGCTGATGTGTCGGCTTTGCCCCGGTTCGGGCAGCTGCTCTTTCGTTCCCGCCGCAGCCGGCGCTCCAGTGTCTCCATCGGCCCTGTCTGCCCGGTTTTCTGGCACAGCGCCCGCGCAAAGCCGGTGTCGGTAATGGCAAGGACGGCGCAGTCGCCGCGGCCGAGCGCGCGGCCCAAATCGGCCTTTGTATGCGCGAGCGCAATGTGCGGCGTGCCCGCTTCCTCTGCCGCGGCCCAGGCGGCGCGGGCGGTGTTTCCCGCGGCGTCCGACGCCGTGACGACCAGCCGCGCCCGGCCCTGGCGGCAGGCGTCAAATACGGCGTCCGCGCCCAGCTGCAGCGCGCCGGCCCTGCGCATAAGTCCGATAAAGGTCAGGATGTTATTATCCATCATCCGCCTCCTCCAGCTGCCGGCGCAGCGTCTCAAGCGCCCCTTCCGGGATGTCGCAGTCCAGCGCGCGCTGAAGCGCCCGCGATTTGACCGCTTTTTCCAGACAGGAAATTTCCTTGCACAAATAGGCGCCGCGTCCGGCCATCTTGCCCCGCGTATCAATGGCAACGGTCCCGTCCGGGGCGCGCACGACGCGGACCAGCTCGCGCTTTTCCTTTTTGGCGCGGCAGGCCACGCACTGGCGAATCGGTATTTTCTTCTGCAAGGGGACACCTCCTTAGACAAGCTGGCTTCCTCTGTCTGATTGCGGCTTTTCAAAACGGTTTCCACACCCGCTGAGCCGCACGTCCGGCTTCTACTGCTGCATCTCCTGGGCCTGGCTCTGGGGCTTGATGTCGATTTTATAGCCCGTCAGCTTGGCTGCCAGGCGGGCGTTCTGCCCCTCCTTGCCAATAGCGAGGGAGAGCTGGTCGTCGGGCACGACGACGGTGCAGCTCTTGCCATCCTCCAGCAGCTGGACAAGCAGCACGTCGGCGGGCGACAGCGCTTCGGCAATAAACTGCACGGGATCGTCGCTCGACTTGATAATGTCGATTTTTTCGCCCCGCAGCTCGTCGACAATGCTGGCGACGCGGGCTCCGCGCGGCCCAACGCAGGCGCCGATGGGGTCGACGTTCTCGTCGGTGGAATAAACGGCCAGCTTTGTGCGGCTACCCGCTTCGCGCGCGATATGGGAAACGACGACGGTGCCGTCGTGTATCTCGGGCACCTCCAGCTCAAAAAGCCGCTTGACCAGGCCGGGATGGGTGCGCGACAGCACGATCTGCGGCCCCTTGGACGCCTGGCGCACTTCAACGACGTAGACCTTGATGCGATCGCCTTCGCGGATAACCTCGCCCCGCACCTGCTCCTGGGCGCTCAAAAGCGCCTCGGTCTTCTCTCGCTTGCCGCCCAGCTCGATGATGGCGTTGCCGGTGCGCGGGTCGACGCGGGTGACGACCGCGGTGATAATCTCATGCTCTTTTGAAGCGAATTCCTCGGCAATCATGCCGCGCTCTGCTTCGCGTATGCCCTGTATGATGACCTGCTTGGCCGTCTGCGTGGCGATGCGGCCGAAGTCCTTCATGTTGATGTCGACGCGGATTTCATCCCCCAGCTGGGGGTTGGGCGCAAATTCGCGCGCCTGATCCACCGTCATTTCCGCTGCGGGGTTCAAAGCCTCTTCCACCACCTGCTTAACCGCGTGCATGGAAATGTCGCCCGTCTCTGGATCGATGTGGACAAAGACGTTGTCGGCCGTTGACTGCACATCGCGCTTGTAGAGCGCCTTGTACGCGGCCGCCAGGGCCTGGGCGATGCGATCGAGCATGTAATCCTTTTTTATGCCTTTCTCCTCTTCAAGGTCGCTCAGTGCCTTGATAATCTCGCTGCTCATTTTTCCGATCTCTCCCTTATACTGTCATCATACCATTTCAAAATACAGCCGGACAGAGGAAACCTCCGTCATGGGAATGGTCTCGCT
>CAJMOV010000033.1 GCA_905215125.1 uncultured bacterium
AAAGCTGTGAGGTGAACCTTATGATCAAATCCATCGACGATCTGCTCGCTGCGGCCAAGCAAGGCCCGGAGGTGACGCTGGCCGTCGCCTGCGCCCATGACAGCGACGTCATTAAGGCTGTCGCCCAGGCGCGCCGAGAGGGTATCGCCCGCGCCGTACTGGTCGGCAAAGCGGATAAAATCCGTGAAATCCTCAGCCAGCAGGGGGAAAACGAAGGGCACTATGCCATCATTGACGCACAGAGCGACCAGGAAGCGGCGCAGAAGGCCGTCGACCTTGTCCGCGAAGGCAAGGCCGGCTTCCTCATGAAGGGTCTGCTGGCTACCGCCGAGCTGATGCGCGCCGTCATCGACAAGGAAAAGGGCCTGCGCACCGAGCGGCTGATCAGTCACGTCATGATGTACCAGCTGTCTGCTTATCCCAAGCCTCTCTTTTTGACTGACGGGGGCATGAACACCTACCCTGACCTAGATAAGAAGGCCGATATTCTGGAAAACGCCGCCATCTGCGTCCGCGCGCTGGGCTACGAGAAGATTTACGCCGCCTGCGTCTGCGGGGCGGAGGATGTCAGCCCCAAAATCCAGGCCACCGTCGACGCGAAAGCGTTGAGCGAAATGACCGGCCGCTGGGCTAAATACAATATGTCGGTCAGCGGCCCGATGGGGCTTGATCTGGCCGTCTCCCGCGCCGCCTGCGAGCACAAAAGGTATACGGGAGAGGCCGGCGGCCGCGCCGACATCCTGCTTGTGCCGACGTATGAGGTCGGCAACGGCATCGGAAAGGCCATGACCTATTTCGGCGGCGCAAAGTCGGCCGGCATTATTTTGGGGGCGAGGGCGCCCATCGTTCTGGTTTCCCGCGCCGATACGGCGGAGACCAAGCTGTCCTCCATCGCGCTGGGCAGCGTTGTCTCCCGCGCAGTGTAAGGGGTCACAACACACAACACATATACAGCCGTCCTTTTCCCCGTCCAGGCGGGCGGGGGAGAGGGGAACGGCGGCGCGCTGCGCCGGCAGCCACAAAAAAGAGTTGAGGTGGAAATAATGAAACAGCTGATGACGGGTAACGAAGCCATCGCCCGCGGCGCCTATGAAGCGGGCGTGCGCGTCGGCTCGGCCTATCCCGGCACGCCCAGCACGGAGATCTTTGAATCGCTGCCCCAGTACAAGGATGCTTTGTACAGCGAATGGGCCCCTAATGAAAAGGTGGCAGCCGAGGTCGCCTTCGGCGCCTCGATGGCCGGCATGCGCAGCATGTGCGCCATGAAGCACGTCGGCTTAAACGTCGCGGCCGACCCGGTCTTTACCGCCTCCTATCTCGGCGTCGGCGGCGCTTACATCATCGTCACAGCAGACGACCCCAGCATGCACTCTTCCCAAAACGAACAGGACAACCGCTATTACGCCCGCTTCGCCAAGCTGGCCCTGATTGAGCCCTCTGACAGCCAGGAATGTAAGGACTTCATGAAAGAAGCCTGCCTGATTTCAGAAAAATACAATACCCCCGTCGTCTACCGCGTGACGACCCGGGTCTGCCATTCCAAAAGCCTGGTGGAGCTGGGCGAGCGCGAGGAGGCGCCCGTCGTCCGTTACGAGCGCAACCCAGAGAAGTTTTCCGCAACCCCGGCGCGCGCCTATGTCAAGCATGGAGAAGTGGAGCGGCGCCTGAAGGCGCTGGAGGAGTACGCCAACACCTCCCCTCTCAACATCTGGGAAAAGAAGGGGAATAAAATTGGCGTTATCACCGCCTCCATCGCATACCAGTACGCCAGGGAGGCCTTCCCCGAGGATGCCTCCTTCCTCAAGCTGGGCTTTACATATCCGCTGCCGATGGATCTTATCCGCCGCTTTGCCCAGTCGGTCGAGACCCTCTACGTCGTCGAAGAGCTGGAGCCCTTTATGGAAGAGCAAATCAAGGCGGCCGGCATCCCCTGCCATGGGAAGGATAAAATCCCTCTGATGTATGAGCTCAACCCCGAAATTGTACGCCAGGGCGTCTTTGGAGACAAGGCTGAAAGCAGGACGGTCGACGTCAGCCCGGTTGGACGGCCCCCGGTTCTGTGCCCCGGCTGCCCCCATCGCGGGTTTTTCTACACCATGTCGCGCCGGCGCGACGTCATCGTCACCGGGGATATCGGCTGCTATACCCTGGGCGGCGCGCAGCCGCTCAACGCGGTAGACAGCTGTCTCTGCATGGGCGGCGGCTTTACCGTCGCGGCCGGCCTGGCCAGGGCGCTTGAGCTGGCGGGGGACGACAGGAGGGTTATCGGCATTGTCGGCGACTCCACCTTCTTCCATTCCGGCATGACGGGCGCGGCGGAAATCCTGTATAACAACAGCCGCGTCATCCCCTGCGTGCTGGACAACAGCATCACCGGCATGACGGGCCATCAGGACAACCCCGGCACCGGCGAAACGCTGATGGGAGAAAAGGCCCCCCTCATTCACATTGAAAAGGTGCTCGAAGGCCTAGGCTACCAAAAGATCATCATCGTCGACCCGCAGGATCTCAAGGCGATGGACGCCGCGGTGACCGAAGCGCTGGAAAGCACCGTTCCCGCCGCCATCATCACCCGCCGCCCCTGCCTGCTTATCAAAAGGATCAAGCATGACGTTGGCCTTTGCTCCGTCGACCGCGATAAATGCCGCAGCTGCAGGATGTGTCTCAAGGTCGGCTGCCCCGCCGTCTTTATGAAGGAAGGGAAGGCCACCATCGACCCGACCCTCTGTGTCGGCTGCCGGGTTTGCGCCCAGGTCTGCCCCTTCGGCGCCATTGAAAGGAAGGGTGAATAATCATGAGCGATGTCAAAAGCATTCTTTTGGTTGGCGTCGGCGGCCAGGGCACCATCCTGGTCAGCAAGCTGCTGACACAGGGTCTCATCAGCGCCGGGTATGACGTCAAAATGAGCGAGGTTCACGGCATGGCCCAGCGCGGCGGCAGCGTGTCGACCCAGGTGCGTTACGGCGCAAGGGTTTACTCCCCCATCATTGGCGAGGGCTCGGCCGATATCCTTGTCGCCTTTGAAAAGATGGAGGCCGTGCGTTACGCTTCCTTCCTGAAGCCGGACGGCATCGCCGTCGTCAACAATTACGAAATCCCCTCCCTGCCCGTCGCCATCGGCGAGGCAGAGTATCCCCAGGGCTGTATTGAAGCCATGCAGAGGGCCTTTAAAACCATCGCCTTCAACGCCGCCGACGTCGCGCGGCAGGTCGGCAACCCGCGCACCATGAACGTCGTGCTGCTGGGCGCGCTTGTCCGCGCCTTTGATATGCGGGACATCGACTGGCATCAGATCCTGCGTGATAACCTACCAGCCAAAGTGCTGGACGTCAACCTGAAAGCGCTGGACGCAGGCATGAAGCTGTAAAATGATTTAGATCTCCTAATTGTTGCATCTGTGCATGGGGCGGGTAAAGGCTCTGCTTTTTACAGCAGGGCCTTTTTCCTTGCCCTGCGCTGAAACAAGCCCTGGAATTGTTGGGTATGCACAAAAAGGACTGGCCGATTTTGATATTGCCCCGCAACAAAAGCCTGTGCTATAATGGCAATGTTGGTCTGGGGCACCAGGGGTTTCCGGCGGCAGCGCTGCGGGCGGCCAGCGCCCACCCCATCGCTGCGGCCGCTTTGCCGCCGAAGATATCAACCGAACAGAAAAAGGGAGGAACAAGAACATGCGCGTATTTATCAGCTGTGACATCGAAGGAATTACGACGACCACCCTGTGGGAGGAGACCCACACCATGCGCGAACCCTGTGCCGCAGCACACGCCCGCCAGATGACGGCCGAGGTTAAGGCCGCCTGCGAAGGCGCCATCGCCGCCGGCGCCGACTATATCCTGGTCAAGGACGCCCACGGATCCGGCACCAACATCGACGTCTCCCAGCTGCCCGAATGTGTCGAAGTCCAGCGCAACTGGACGGGCCACCCCTACGGTATGGCGCAGGGGGTCGATTCCAGCTTTAACGCCGCCATGTTCGTCGGGTATCACAACGCCGCCGGGCGCGACGGCAACCCGCTGTCCCACACCATGACGCTGGCGCCGCTGTGGATCAAGATAAACGGGGTCAAAACAAGCGAGTTCCGTCTGTACAGCTGGGCTTGCGCGCTGGAGGGGGTGCCTACCGTTTTCCTTGCCGGTGACAAGCAGCTGTGCGACGATTCCAAGCCGATGCACCCGGCGCTGGTGACGGTACCAGTCAAGGTCGGCATGGGTAGCGCCACCCGGTCCATATCGCCCGCCCTGGCCGTCAAACGCATCCGCGAGGAAAGCGAGCGCGCCCTGCGTCAGGATCTGTCCGCCGCCCTGTGCGAAATTCCCAAGAAGTTCACGGTGGAAATTTGCTACCGCGATCATCATAAGGCCACAAAAATGTCCTATTTCCCTGGCTTTAAGAAAATTGAAGACAATATCATCCAGATGAAGACGCGCGACCTTTTCGAGGTTCTGCGCGCCATGCAGTTTGTTCTGTAAGCGAGCGTACAGACAGGGAGAGTTCTCCCTGTCTTTTTCTTTATGCCGCGTTATCCTGGCAGACAGGGACAAAAATTCGTATGCCGTTTGAAATATCGCCCGGACAGGGGATTTTTCTTGCTGGGAGGGCGAGCCGCCTATTATAATAAAGAGTAAGGGTTTCCCCAAGTGAAAAAAGGAGGCATGTCAAGTGTTGGATGTCAAAAAGGCCCAGGCCGCTCTGGACAGCATCCGCGAACGTTCCCATACCCCGTCCATCAGCGTCACGCTGGTTATAGACGGCGAAACCATCAGCCTGTTTTCCGGCCTGCGCGATGTGGAAAACGGTATTCCCGCCGGCCCGGACACCATGTACGCCATCGGGTCAAGTACGAAAGCCTTTGTCGCGGCAGCCCTGTGCATTTTGTGCGACGACGGAAGGCTCGACCTAGACGACCCTGTAAAAAAATACATCCCCGAGCTGGAGATGTACGACAGCTACGTTACCGAGCACCTGACGGTGCGCGACATCCTGTGCCACCGCTGCGGTCTGCCGCGGCATGAGATGACCTGGTACCCGCGTATGGAAACCGTCACGCCGGCCGAGCTAGTGCACCGCCTGCGTTATTTAAAGCCGAGCGCGCCCTTCCGCTACACCATGCAGTATCAGAACCATATGTTCATGCTGGCCGGCTATCTGGTTGAGCGCATCACCGGGCAGAAGTGGGAGGATTTTGTGCGCGCGCGCATTTTTGTCCCCCTGGGCATGGATCCCGTCAATTTCAACGCTGCGCGGGATATGGCCGCCTACCCCGAAGCGGCGCGCGGCTATGCCTACGACAGGGAGAAGGGGCAAATCGTCCGACTGCCGTACAAGGATATCGAGGTCATGGGCGCTGCCGGCAGCATCAACTCCACTACGGCTCAAATGGCCAAATGGGTCGCCATGCACTTAAACGGCGGCAGGGTGGGGGATAAGCAGCTTGTCTCGCAGAGGATGATCAAGGAGTGTCACCGCCACCAGATGGTGATAGACAATTTCGGATCCGGAAAGGTATTTGAAGGGTATACTGCCTTGCCGGCTTATGGGCTGGGCTGGTTCATCGAAAGCTACCGGGGGCGCAAGCTGGTGCATCATGGCGGCAATATCGATGGCTTTTCCGCCATGCAGGGCTTTCTGCCCGGCACCGGCTTCGGCATGTCCATCCTGACCAATTTAAACGGCAGCACGGCTAACATCGCTACGCTGTACACCCTGATCGACCTGTATTTCGGAGACGAGCCGGTCGACTGGGTCGGCAAGCTGGAGGCTTTTAACGCCGAAAGCATGGAGGAAATAGAGCAGTCCCGTAGCAAGCGCATGGAAGAAGCGCCGCAGGGTACCTTGCCCACCTTTGAGCTTGAGCAGGCGGAAGGGACATATTCGCACCCCGGCTACGGTGAAATTACCGCATCCGTCAAGGACGGGAAAATCCAGTTTGAATGGGGCAGCCTGACGGTGCCGTGCAGCCCGGTGTGCTACAACCACTTCCTGCTGGAGTTCACCTGTTTTAATATGTTCATCCCCTGTACGTTTGAAACCGACGCCGCCAACCGCATCATCGCCCTGTCGGCCGACATGGAGCCGGAGATTGGCGAGCGCATCATCTTTAAAAAGAAAGCATAAACAACCTAAAGGAGGATCCAATCCATGGACAACCGGGAAATGCAAAAGCGCCTTGACGCCGCCATTGAAAAAATCCGCGCCGATTATCACATCCCCTCTGTCATGGTCAGCGTACATAAGGACGGGGAGAGCTTTTTCTGCGGCGGCGGCCTGGCCAACGTCGAAACGGGCGAAAAGGCGGATGAAAACACCATTTACGCCATTGCGTCGGCGTCCAAGGCCTTTATCGCCACCGCCCTGTGCATCCTATGCGACGACGGCAGGCTGTCGCTCGACGCACCGGTCAAAGACTATCTGCCCGACTTTGAGATGTACGATCGGTACATGACCTATCACCTGACGGTGCGTGACGCGCTGGGGCACCGTTCCGGCCTGCCCCGTCATGACATGCTGTGGCTCAACGACCGCAGCATCACCATTTATGACATCGTTCACCGCCTGCGCTATCTGCCCCCTGCCTTCGAGCCGCGCGCGCGGATGCACTATCAGAACGAAATGTTCACCCTGGCCACCGTTCTGACGGAGAAAATTTCGGGCATGTCGTGGCATGATTTTGTCGCCCAGCGCATTTTAACCCCCCTGGGTATGACGCGCACATACACCCTTGCCGCCGATTACCGCGGCAAGGTCCCCAACCAGGCAGAGCCCTACCGCTGGAAGGACGGCGCGCTCGAGCGCATGGAATACAACGACATCTCCCATCTGGGCAGCTGCGGCGGGATCTCGTCTACCGTGCATGATCTGGACCTGTGGTCGCGGCTCAACCTGGGCCGCGGCAGGCTGGGAGACGTCCGCGTTTTCTCGGAAAAAATGGCCGACCAGCTGCACTGCCCGCAGATGATCATCAAGCCGGGCGAGATGAACCCCTATGAGTTTGAAGAAATCGATTTCACCAGCTACGGCCAGGGGTGGTTTATCGAAAGCTACCGTGGGCACAAGCTGGTGCACCATGGCGGCACCATCGACGGGTTTAAAAGCCTAGTCGGCTTTCTGCCGCGCGACGGGGTCAGCTTTTCCATCCTGACCAACCTAAACCGCAACCAGAGCCCGGTCGCCCTGGGCTATATTATCTGCGACCTGGCGCTCGGCCTTTCGGAGATCGACTGGGCCGGCCGTTTCCTCAGCTATATGCAGGACACCGCGCAGGCCGGCCAGGCCGAAGAACGCCGCATCGAAGCGGCGGCCAAGGCGGCGCCCGCCCCCGTGCGTCCGGCGGCGCAGTATGCCGGCGTCTACACCCACCCCGGCTATGGCAGGATGACAATATCCGCCGCCGGAGACGTTATGACGATCCACGCGCTGGGTCGCGATCTTCCGATGCTTTCAGCCGGATACGACCTGTTCTATGCTGACGCGCGCGACATGGACGGCGGCTATATCCCCCTGCGGTTTGCGTGCGACATGTCGGGCGCAGTCACCGCCCTGCATGCCAAGCTGGAGCCCATGTGCGACATGATTTGCTTTGAAAAAGAATAAGGGGGTTTTTTGTCATGCTGGATTTCATCCTGAAAAACGGAACCGTTGTCGACGGCACCGGCGCGCCGCGCTTTACCGCCGATGTCGGCGTCAAAGACGGTAAAATTGCCGCCGTCGGCAAGCTGGACGGCGAGCCGGCGCAGGAGATCATCGACGTCGCCGGCCTGTGCGTCAGCCCGGGCTTTATCGACTGGCATTCCCATTCCGACCTCGCCGTACTGGCCAACCTGGACGCGGCCAATATCCTCGAGCAGGGCATCACCTTTGAAATCACAGGGCACTGCGGCGTCTCGCTCGAGCCGTACATCGACCCTAAGTTTTCCGCCGTCGGCCCCTACATCACCCCCGAGCAGCAAAAGACCATCCTGGAAAAGGGGGGGACCTCCAAGGCCGTCTATGAAGAGATCGCCAAGCAGGACCTGCCCACCAACATGGCCTTTTACATGGGGCACGGCAACATCCGCGGCAATGTCATGGGCTATGACAACCGAAAACCGACCGACGAAGAAATGGAAAAGATGAAAGCCCTTGTCCGCGAGGGCATGGAAGCGGGCGCTTTGGGCATGTCGACAGGGCTGATTTATCCGCCCGGCAGCTTCTCCCAGCCGGAGGAAATTGAAGCGCTGTGCGCCGTTACGGCCGAATACCCCGGCGCCAGCTATACCAGCCACATGCGCAGCGAGGGAAACGGCGTCGTCGAATCGGTCAAGGAGACCATCCACGTTGCCGAGACGTGCGGCATCCCCGTCATTATCTCCCACCACAAAATCGCCGGCCGCCACAACGAGGGCAAATCCAAAGAAACCCTGCGTCTCATTGAAGAAGCCAACGCCCGCGGCCTGCGCGTCGGCCTGGATCAATACCCTTACGACGGCGGTTCGACCAGCCTGCTGTCCGCCATGCCGCCCAAATACGCCTCCCAGGGCCTTGACAAGCTGGTGGAAATGCTGCACGATCCCGCGGTACGCGCCGAAATCCGCGTCCAGCTGATGAACGACAGTGACGAGTACGAAAACCTTATTTACGGCAGCACGCCGGCCGGGGTGCTTATTTCCTCCCCCAGTCACCCCGAGCTGACGGGCAAGTCGGTCGCTGAAATCGCCGAAATGCAGAACAAGGATCCGTATGAGGTCATCTTTGACCTGCTGTGCGAGGACGGCGCCGCCGTCGGTGCGATTTACCGCATGATCTGCCCGTGGGATATCGAGAACATCATGAAATATCCCCGCACCATGGTCGGCATCGACGGCAGCCATCAGGCCGTCAAGGAAAAGAACGGCCACCCGCGCACCGTCGCCACCTATCCGTACATCCTGGGCACTTTTGTGCGGGAAAAGGGCGTGCTGACGCTGGAGCAGGCCATCCACAAGATGACCGGCCTGGCTGCCGCCATGATCGGCTTTGACGAAAAGGGCGCCGTGCAGCCCGGCAAGGACGCCGACCTCGTCGTCTTTGACGCCGAAACCATCGCCGGCCCGGCCCGGTACGGCCAGGCTGATCTCGACAACGTCGGCATCCATTACGTCTTTGTCAACGGTGTCATGGCTGTGCAAAATGGCAAATGCACCGGCGCTCGCGCCGGCAAAATGATCTTCCGCCCGAAGAAATAAAGGGCATCCGGGCCTTGCCCCAGCCGCCTTGGGCGGGCCGGCGTTCGAAAGCAACGGCGAGCCCTCTCCCTTAAAAGAGGACTGCGGCAAAAGAAGAAGCAGACGGCCGCTGCATCAGGGACGCGCCTATAAAGAGCAGACCCGATCCGCGCTTTTATGCGGATCGGGTTTTTCTCGGCGGATATTGCGGCCTGTTCTATCCCTTCGCTGTGCGCGGCGCGGGCCTTATCAAGCGCGCCGGTAAAGCATGCGCGTCAAGGGCGGCCGGGTTTAGCTTGTCTTTTCTTCAGCGCTGTGATAAGCTACAGATAGATTGATATTTGGGGGGAAAATCCATGAAAAAACGGCTTTTATCTCTTGCGCTGGCCGCGGCGCTGTGCTTCGGCCTGACCCTGCGGGGAGGGATTGCTGTCGGGAGCGGGGACAGGACTGTCTTTGCGCCTGAATGGATTTGCGCGCGGGGATAAATCGTCATCTTCCCGCACCGTTCGCTTGCCGGGCGGGGAATCTGGAAAACAAGGAGTATTGCCCCGGTAAAGGCGGCGCGCCTTTGTTCTCGGCGTAGGGACGCCGGGGGGAAAGCCGTTTATTTCCTCTCAAAAAATAGAAAGGAGAAAAGAGAATGAAAAATAAGCTTCGAAAGGTAATCTCTGTCCTGCTGCTGTTGTCGCTCATGTCGTCAATGGCGTATGCCGGCAGTACAGAGGATTTTACGAACAGCGAGACCTATCTGCGTACTTCTTATAATAATGACCACTATGTAGAGCTGTCTATTTCCGAAAATTCGCTGGTCGTCAGCGGAAAGCTTCAATTAGACGGTTTGACGGGCTTAATGGTAAAATATGGTGAACAAGACCGCGAATATGTTGATGTGACCAGCGGACAGGAATTCTCCATTGATTTCCCTTTGTCCCATAGCGGGGCTTTACCAATTAGCATATATACCCAGGAGAGAGGGGAAAGCACATACTGGAGTTACATTTGGGATAAAATTTATATTGAAGAGACAAGTGGAGGATACCGCATTATGCCTTCCCTTGTGCTTGACCAGAACCTTTCCTTTACGCAGGCTTATGTTGACCCCGAAAATTTCCGGGACAGCAGCAATGTCCCGGATTCCGTCAAATCCCTGTCAAACCAGATTGTCGGCGGAGAAACGGATGACTATGCAAAGATTTTTCTTCTTTATAAATGGGTAGCAGAGAATATTTACTACGACCGCGACGCTTATCGCAGCGGCGAGAGCACTTTTTATAATTCAGCAGACATTCTTGCTAACAAGCGAACCGTGTGCGAAGGATATGCCAATCTGCTCAGGGATCTCATCCTTGCTCAGGGAATTCCCTGCATGAAAGCATCGACGTATGCGTTAGGCGCCAGCACCAGCGGCGGCTCTTTTGCCGTTAGTCCTGTTGAAGCCAACGCAGATAATTCAAACCACGCCCATGTCGAAGCATGGGTCAATGGGCACTGGGTTATCATGGATGCCACATGGGATTCCAACAACAAGTATGAAAATGGAAGCTACAATACCGATACGCCGAACGGATTTTACTATTTTGACATCACACCGGAAACGTTTTCGCTCGACCATAAGTATATCACTCGTGCCAATGGGCAGCTGAGGATGCAAAATGGTACAATTACCGGTGCGGATATCCCAGCTGTGCCCACTGAACCGTCCACCCTCATCTTTTCCGACGTCTCAGCGAACGACTATTTTGCGGAACCTGTTGCGTGGGCTGTAGACAACGAAATTACCTCTGGCACGAGTGCTACGACGTTTTCTCCTAACAGCACCTGCACTACGGCGCAGATCCTGACCTTCCTGTGGAGGGCCAACGGATCCCCGGACCCGACGGCGGCCAGCCCCTTCGACGATGTGCCGGCCGACGCTTATTATACGGACGCTTCGGCCTGGGCCTATGAGAAGGGTCTCGTATCCGGCAGCGTTTTTGGCGCGGAAACGCCCTGTACCCGCAGTATGGTTGTGACATACCTGTGGAAGCTGGCAGGCGCGCCGGAGCAGCCGGGTGACCTGGGCGCCCTGTTTTCCGATGTGAACGGCGACGATGACTTTGCCGACGCCGTGGGCTGGGCCGTGCGGGAAGGGATTACCGCCGGGACTGGAGACGGGACTGTCTTTGCGCCTGAACAGATCTGCACCCGGGGCCAAATTGTCACCTTCCTGTACCGTGCGTTTGCCGGGCAAGGGGAATAACCCAAAAAGCAAGGCGTGCCGCTGTGGAAAG
>CAJMOV010000034.1 GCA_905215125.1 uncultured bacterium
ATGTTTCTGTCAAGGGGTGCAAAACTCCTTGGCTGGAGCATTTTTTGCTGCACGCCATGCATTTAGAATGGCGTCGGCTGCGCCCTGCGCATCGGTATGCGAAGTATCTATCGCAATACCGCGTATATCCTTTTCAAACGCCCGCAGGCACCGTTCGATCTGTTGTTCCGGCCAGGATCCCAGGGGCTCTCCGCGTTTTAGCAGCCGTTCGGCGATACTTTGGCGCGATGCCGTCAGAATGAAGTGCAGCAGCTCTGCGCCGTCCGCCTCCAGCCGTAAAATAATATCACGGTAGCAGCGCACATCAGCAATGGTCATGGGGATGATAAGATCGCCGTCATAGGTGTCGTACAGGTATCGGATGATATCGTAGTTGATGTATCGCCAGACGGGGATGTCCTGAAAGTCGCCCTTGCGCTTCATTTCCCGCGGAAAGATGTGCCACAGAAAATACCCGACCTGCTCTGGATCGTAGATGTGCGAACGGGGCAGATAACCGTGCAGGATTTCAGCCGTCGTGCTTTTTCCAACACCAAAGCTGCCGTTTAGCCAAAGGATCATAGAAGTTTACCGCGCGAAACGCTCGAGCAGGGCGATAAAGGCGCGGACGCCGACGTCCATCAGGCTTTCGTCAAAATCAAAGCGGTTGTTGTGCAGCGAAGGCACGTCGCCCAGACCCAGAAAGCCAAAGACGCCAGGCACGCGCAGCTGGTATTCGGAAAAGTCTTCGCTAATGACGGTCTTTTCCGCCTCGAGCACCTCGATGCCTGCCTGCTCAAGCGCCTGCTTGTACTGCGCCGTCAGCTCGGGATCATTGGTGACAGTGGGATACCCCTCGGTGATATCAATTTCGGTTCTGGTACCGTACAGGGCATCGGTTTCGGCTGCCACGGAACGGATTTTGGCGGCCAGCATGTCAAAAACGTCCGAGGAAAAGGCGCGCACACTGCCGCATACCTGCGCCGTTTCACAGACGATATTGCCGGCGTCCCCTGCCCGGAAGGTGCCGAAGTGCATCAGGTATTCGGTACCCGGCGCAATCTCCTCCCGCTTGAAGCGGTTGAGACGCGACACGATATCGGCCGCCGCCGCCAGCGCGTCGACGCCCAGCTCGGGGCGGGCGCAGTGGGCGCTTTTGCCATGCACGGTCAGCGTCATTTCCGACGCTTTGGCCATCAGCGGGCCGGGACGGGTGCAGATGGCGCCAGCCTTGGCCTTGGGCCAGACGTGCAGGCCGAATACGCACCGGACGCGGCGCCTTTCCAGCACCCCTGTCTCACAGATGGGCCTGGCGCCGCCAATGGTTTCCTCTGACGGCTGGAAGATGAGCAGGATATTTTTACGGTAGTCCCCCCTGTGCCCGGCGATGTGATCGGCAAGGCCGAGCAGCATGGCCATATGCGCGTCATGCCCGCAGGCATGCATACATCCGTTTTGCGAGGCAAAGGGCAGCCCGGTCTCCTCGGCAATGGGCAGCGCGTCAATGTCGGCGCGAAAGGCGATGGTTTCGTCGCCGCCGTTGTCGAAAAACGCCAGGCTGCCCGTTCCGACGACCCGCTCGACCTCGCAGCCCAGTCCGGACAGGTGGCGGGCGATGTATTCTCCTGTTTTGTCTTCACGGCGGGCTGTTTCGGGCATGGCATGCAGGGCGCGGCGATAGGCGATAATATTCTCCATAGGGGTGACCTCCTCAATCACTTTTCATAAAGCTGCACTTCAGATTATACACTTTTAACAGCATTTTGCAAGATTTTGTACGCTTTTAGCCAATAAACGGTTTACAAGCGGGGGCGGACGTGGTATCATGTGAGCGATTGATAGAGGCGCGGAACGAATGAGTCGCCACCCGAGCCGGCAGGCTTTGACGGTGGCAAAAGGTCAATCCGCCGAACTGCGCGCGCAGGCATGCGCGGGCGGTGGGCCTGCGGTCAACAGCCGCAGGACTGTCTGCAATATTTTTGCAGTTGTGCTATCTACCTCCGCTGAACATAGGGGCTGGTAAGGGCATTTCTGCTGCTCTTCCGGCCTTTTTTGGTGACCCGGGAGAAGCTTGAATCGGGCCGCATAAGGTCCAGGAGGCAGAAAACATGAGAATGGTACACAAGTACGGCGGCAGCTCGGTGGCCACGATCGAGCAGATCCGGGCCATCGCCCGGCATATTGCCGATCTGCGGGCGCAAGGGCATGAGCTGGTCGTCGTATGCAGCGCCATGGGCAAGACGACCAACGGTCTGATTGCCATGGCGCAGCAAATCACCCCCACGCCCAGCAAGCGCGAGCTGGACGCGCTGATGTCGACGGGCGAAATCCAGACGGTCACACTGATGGCTATGGCCCTGCACAGCCTGGGCTGCGATGCCGTTTCCATGACAGGCTCGCAATCAGGCTTTATCACAAACGATGTGCATTCGCGCGCGTTTATTAAGGAAGTGAAGGCCGAGCGCATCGAGCAGTGCCTGCGGGAAGGCAAGGTCGGCGTCGCCGCTGGCTTCCAGGGCGTCACTGAGGGAGGGGACATCACCACCCTTGGTCGCGGCGGATCGGACACCACTGCCGTCGCTTTAGCCGCCGCGCTGGGCTGCAGCTGCGATATCTACACCGACGTTGACGCCGTCTATACCGTCGATCCCCGGCTTTACCCGGCGGCAAAGCCGCTTGCGCGCATCTCCTATGAGGAAATGATGGAAATGTCCGCCCACGGCGCCGGCGTTCTGGAAACGCGCTGCGTCGAGCTGGCGAAAAAATACGGAGTCGAGCTTTACGTCGGCCGCACACTGGAAACGGAAAGAAAGGGAACCACCGTTATGTCACAGGAAAAAATCCTATTTGAAGATATGCCTATCACCGGCATCAGCATCAAGGACAACTGCACCATCGTCTCTTTCGCGCCGATGGACTATGCGCCGGAAAAGGTTTCGGCCATTTTTGATATCATCGCACAGAATCACATCAACCTGGATATCATCAACCAGAATATCCTGGGGGACAAAATCGCCTTTTCCTTCAGCTGTCCCGACGCCCAGGCGGAAGAGCTGCGCGCCGCGCTGGCCAAATCCCCCCATCACCAGGGCTGCCAGCCCGACATTCACAGCGGGTACACCCAGATAAGCGTCGTCGGCGTCGGCATGGCGACGCACACCGGCGTCGCTTCCCGCGTGTTTGGCGTTTTGGCCCGCGCAGGCATACCTTATTATCAGATAACGACGTCGGAAATTTCTATTTCCTTCACCATTGACCCAGCCAACAAAGGCAAAGCGGTGGCAGCGCTGGGCGAAGCCTTCGACCTGTAGCTTCTCTCCCCGCTGTCAGTCCCATCAAAAAGGAGGAGTTTTTCATGCAAAAGCCCATTCGCACCTTCAGCGGATCCCTGGTCGCCCTGATTACCCCCTTTGACGCGCAGGGCGCCGTCGATTTCGCCACGCTGGACAAACTGGTCGACTTCCACCTGGAAAACGGCACCGACGGCATCGTCGCCCTCGGCACCACGGCTGAAACCCCGACCCTGAGCGACGAAGAAAAGAACGCCATTGCAAAGCGCGTCATCGACCGCGTCGGCGGACGTATCCCCGTTATCGTCGGCGCAGGCTCCAACAACACCCTGCACGCCTGCGAACTGGCACGCCGCTATGAGGCGATGGGGGCCGATGGGCTGCTCGTCGTCACCCCGTATTACAACAAGGCCAACAAAAGCGGCATGCGCGCACACTTTGAAACCATCGCCGCGGCGACAAATCTGCCCATCATCCTTTATAACGTGCCCGGCCGCACCGGCTGCTCCATTTCTATCGACGTGCTGACCGAGCTGGCCCGCGTGCCCAACATCGTTGGCATCAAGGAAGCAAGCGGGGATATTTCCTACGTCGCGCAGTGCGCCCGGCTGGTTAACGACGGCTTCTGCCTGCTGTCCGGCAATGACGACAGCATCGTCCCCCTGCTTTCCCTCGGCGGCAGCGGCGTCATTTCCGTGCTGGCCAACGTCGCGCCCCGGCAGACCCATGACATGGTGCAGAGCTTCCTGGACGGCGACGTCGCGCGCGCGCGGGCGCTGCAGCTTGACCTGCTGCCCCTTGTGAACGCGCTGTTTATCGAAACCAACCCCGTTCCCATCAAGGCGGCCGTCAGTTTGCTGGGCTATTCGGCCGGCGAATGCCGCCTGCCCCTTGGCCCCATGGCGGTAAGCAGCATGGAAGCCCTTAAAAAGCAGATGGACATCCTGGCCTGACAGGGCCTGTAAGGAAGTAGAAATATGAAAAAACGTGTAGCCCTCATCGGGTACGGAGCGATGGGGAGGATGGTGGAGGAAGGGCTTGCAAAGCATGACGAGCTGACGCTGTGCGGCATCGTCGACCCTTTTGCAGGTTCCCCCTGTCTGCCTGCGCTCGACGCTTTGGAGACGCCGCCCGACGTCATTGTCGATTTTTCCCACCCCAAAAGCCTGCCCATGATAGCGGAATATGTGAAGGCGCACGGCACGGCCGCCGTTTTGTGCACCACAGGATATTCTGACCGGGAGGAAGCAGAGGTCAGGGCGCTGGCGGAAAAGGCACCCATCCTGCGCGCCAGCAACATGTCGCTGGGCGTCTGCGTCATGCAGCGGGTGCTCAAAATGATTGCGCCGGCTTTACAGGGTTATGACATTGAGATCATCGAGAAGCACCACAATAAAAAAATCGACGCCCCGTCGGGCACGGCCCTCGCCCTGGCGCAGGTCATTGAGAGCTGTGGCAGCTATAAGGAGGTGCACGGACGCGACGGCGTCGCGCCCCGTAAGGCGGGGGAGATCGGCATCCACGCCGTGCGCGGCGGTACCATCGTCGGCGAGCATGAAGTGATTTTCGCCGGACAGGACGAGGTGCTGACCATCACCCATACCGCACAGTCCAAGCGGCTGTTTGTCGGCGGGGCGCTGCGCGCCGCCGCTTTCCTGGCTGGCGCGCCCAAAGGGCTTTACACCATGGAAGACGCTTTATTTAAAGGAGACGAGCAATGAACGCACAGGAGATCATTGAATATATCCGCACAGCGGATAAAAAGACGCCGGTGCGCGTCACCCTCAGTGAGAAAAAGCCGATTGACTTTCCCGGCTGCACAGTGTTCGGCAGCGGCAGCCTGAAAATTGTCTGCGGCGAATGGCGCGACATCGAGCCGGTGCTGAACGCCCGCGCCGGCGATATCGAGCAGATGGTCATTGACAGCGACCGCCGCAACAGCGCCATCCCCCTGCTGGATATCAAAAGCATCAACGCCCGCATCGAGCCGGGCGTCACCATCCGTGAAAGGGTGGAGATCGGCGACAACGCCGTCATTATGATGGGAGCGGTTATCAACATCGGAGCGGTCATCGGCAGCGGCACCATGATCGACATGGGCGTTGTGCTGGGCGGCCGTGCCACGGTGGGGAAAAACTGCCATATCGGCGCCGGCACGGTGCTGGCCGGCGTTGTCGAGCCGGCAAGCGCCGTCCCCGTCGTGATTGAGGACGACGTCGTCATCGGGGCCAACGCCGTTGTGCTGGAAGGCTGCCGCGTCGGCCAGGGCGCCGTCGTTGCAGCAGGCGCCGTCGTTGTCGACGACGTGCCGCCCGGTGTGGTCGTCGCCGGCATCCCGGCCCGCGTCATCAAGCGAAAGGATGAGCGCACCATGCAGAAGACGGAAATCGTCGACGCGCTGCGCACCCTGTAAATACCGTTCGCGGGGCCTTCCGACAAAGGCCCCGTTTTTTGTGCGCCGGCAGGGCGGCAGTCTTTTGGGGCGCAGGAAAAATGAAGCAGGCGGGATATTTGCATTTTCATAAAATTTTTTGGAACCTTTCGCCGATTTGTCCGTCTATACGAAGGCAAAGAATCAAAAAGGAGAGTTGTTATGTTTCAACGCATGTCTAAAAAATTGACGGCCGCAGCGCTGGTATTGTGTCTGTGCGCTGCGATGCTTGTGCCCGCAGGCGCGTATGATGCCGAAACGGCCCAGAGCAAAGCGGAAGCCCTTCAGGCGATGAACCTGTTCAAAGGCAGCGACAACGGCTTTGAGCTGGACCGCGCTCCCACTCGTATGGAAGCCCTCATCATGCTCATCCGTCTGCTGGGCCAGGAAAATGAAGCCCTGTATGGCGAGGGCTACTCCCATCCCTTTACCGACGCGCCGGGTTGGGAAAACGCCGGGCAGTATCTGGCCTATGGCTACACCCAGCATCTGACGACAGGCGCTACGGCCGCCACTTTTGAGCCGGAGGCTCCCGCTTCCGCCCAGATGTACGCCACCTTTATTTTGCGCGCCCTGGGGTATGAGGACAGCGAGCAGGGCACCGTTTGGGACAACTGGGACAGCCTGCTGCGCGCTGCCGTTGATCTGCCGCAGGATGTCGATCTTACAAACTTCCGCCGCGGGGATATGGTGAGTATTTCTTACGCAGCGTTAGACGCCGACGTGCAGGGCGAAGACGTTACCCTGGCTGAAAAGCTCGTCGCCGACGGGGCGCTTTCTTCCCTGTCGCTGCGGGTTGGCCGCGTCGTCGCCGGCCAGCAGGTGACCAAGGACAGCCCCATTTCCGATATTATGGCCTATCTTTACGCCTCGGTCACTGACGAAATATCGGTTCAGCATGTATATGAGGAGGAAGTCAACTCGGACAATGTTGAAGGCTACCTGGGTACCGACAAGGTGGCCTTTACCGAAGGTCTTGCCGTTGAACCGATGATGACGGCCCAGGCCCATTCCGTCTGTCTCATCCGCCTGCCCGAGGGCGCCGATGTCGAAGAGGCGAAAACCCTTATTCGTGAAAATGTCAACCCGCGCAAATGGATCTGCGTCGGCGTTTCCCCGGAAAATGTCTATGTGGAGAACATCGGCAACCTGGTGCTGCTGGCCATGGACAACAGCGTCGGCGGTACGATAGCGGGCGCTTTCCGTGCGCTGGACACCAGCCTTGTTTCCCCCGATGCCAACGGTATGATGAAGGTGGGGGAGACCTACATTCAGCAGCCGGATCCCATGAACCGCGAATCGCTCGTCCGCTTTGCCGAAAAGCTGACGTCGCTGCGGGAGCAGTATTTCCCTGAAAACGACGCATGGTATGCCGTCATCCCGGACAAGAGCTTTTATGCCCGAGACAGTATTGCATACAGCCTTGATCACGACGCCATGACAGCCGGGCTGAAGGAGTATCTGTATGACTGGAACAGCATTGAGCTTTCCGATACCCTTGCGCTGGATGAATATTACCTGACCGACCCCCACTGGAAGCAGGAGGACATCCTTGACACCGTTGGCGCCATCGGCGCGCAGATGGGCTTTTCCATTGATGAAAAGGCGTTTACCGCCCATACCTATGACAGCTTTATTGGTTCTTACAGCCGCCTTGTCCCTGGTATTGAAGCGGAAACACTGACCTGGCTGACAAGCAAATACACTGACGCTGCCAAGGTCAGCAACACCCAGACCCCCGACGCTACTATGGTCTATAACACCGATATGCTGACAGGCGATTCGGCTTATAATGTTTTCCTGTCCGGTCTCAGCCCCCTGACCGTCATTGAAAGCCCCCAGGCCGCCCGTGATAAGAGTCTTGTGCTCTTCTCCGATTCGTATGCCGCCAGTATCGCCCCCCTGCTGCTTGAGCAGTATTCCACCATTACCATTGTTGACCTGCGCTACATCCTGTCCTCTATGCTGGACGACTACGTCGACTTTGACGGCGCCGACATCCTGTTCCTTTACAGCGCTGAAATGGTCAATCACAGCAGCCTGCTGAAATAAAAGATTGTAAAAGCCCCTTCCCTTTGTGGGAGAGGGCTTTTATTTCTGCCGTTTTCTCCACAAAACCCTTTGACAACAGGGCAAATTGCGGTACAATAGGAGAGGATAGCCTTGGCGAACCATCGCGCGGGCGGCGTTGCCGCCCAATCGGGAGGAAAAGGGAATATGACAGCATTTGAGGACTATATCGCCGCGCTGCGCGGCAAAAGGGTGGCCGTAATGGGCGTCGGCGTGTCCAACACCCCCCTGCTGCGTCTTTTGGCGGCGGCAGGGGCTGATGTTACCGCCTGCGATAAAAAGACAGAGCAGCAGCTGGGAGAGGTGGCTGGAGAGCTGCGCGGGCTGGGCGTGCGGCTGTGCACGGGCGAGAATTACCTCGACGGTCTTGCGCAGTCGGGAGCGGAAATTGTATTTCGCACCCCAGGCATGCGGCCCGACCTGCCCGAGCTGGAGCGCGCCAAAGCGCGCGGCGCTGTCCTGACGTCGGAAATGGAGGTCTTTTTTTCCGTCTGCCCTTGCCCTATCATCGCCATCACCGGGTCGGACGGGAAGACGACGACGACGACCATTATCGCCGAAATGCTCAAGGCAGCCGGGCGCAAGGTATGGCTGGGGGGCAATATCGGCGCGCCGCTGCTTGACCGCGCGCCGGAAATGGCGGAAGGGGATATCTGCGTGCTTGAGCTGTCCTCCTTCCAGCTGATGACCATGAAGCAAAGCCCCCATATCGCCGTTGTCACCAATCTGGCCCCCAATCATCTGGATGTGCATCGGGATATGGAAGAGTATATTGATTCTAAGCGAAATATCTTTCGTCATCAGGGCCCGGATGACGTTCTGGTGCTCAATTTGGACAACGACATCACCCGCGCTTTCGCTGGCGAGGCCAAAGGGACGGTGCGCTTTTTCTCCCGACAGGGAAAAGCGGAAAGCGGCGTCCAGCTGGAAGGGGAAAGCATTGCGGCAAACGGCCGGGAAATCATGCGGCGGGACGACATCCGTATTCCCGGCGACCACAATGTGGAAAACATGATGGCGGCCTGCGCCGCGCTGCTGGATCTCGTGCCCTTTGACGTTATGCGGGACGTGGCGCGGCAATTCGCCGGCGTCGAGCACCGCATTGAATTTGTCCGTGAAATCGGCGGGGCGAAGTGGTATAATGATTCTATCGCCTCCAGCCCGACCCGCGCCATAGCAGGGCTCAAGTGCTTTGGCGGGAACATCATCCTCATCGCCGGCGGGTATGATAAGCACATCCCCTTTGACGGGCTGGGCAGGGAAATCGCCGATCGGGTCGGCACCCTGCTGCTTTGCGGCGCGACGGCTGATAAAATAGAAAAGGCTGTGCGCGTATGCGGGGGAAAAACCCGCATCGAGCGCTTTGATACGCTGGAGGACGCTGTCCGCGCCGCGTACAGCCTCGCAGGGGCAGGGGATACGGTGCTCTTTTCGCCGGCCTGCGCCTCCTTTGACCAGTTTCCCAATTTTATGAAGCGGGGGCAGCGGTTCAAGCAGCTTGTTTTGGCACTACCGGAAAATTAAGATAAAAGAAGGTGTTATCATTGGAACTTCGGGACAAGATGAAAAAACTTGTCAATGCTTACGGCGTCTCCGGCTGTGAGTATGAGGTCAGCGAAATCGCGGCCGATCTGCTGCGTCCCTATGTCGACAGGGTCGACATAGACGGCTTCGGCAACGTGACGGGCATCCGCAGCTGCGGTATCCCCGGCGCAAAGAAGGTCATGCTGGACGCCCACCTCGACCAGATTGGCTTTCTCGTCACAGAGGTGACGGACGAGGGGTTTCTGCGCTTTATGGGCATGGGGGTTGATCAGCGCATGCTTTTGGGCAGCGAGCTGACAGTGCTGACCCAGTCGGGCGAAAAGCTGCCCGGTATTGTCGCCGCGATGCCGCCCCACCTGCAAAACCCCGGGGATAACAAAAAGTCGGTGCCCATCAGCGATATGGTCGTCGACCTGGGGATGACAGGCGAGCAGGCGAAAGAAAAGGTGCGCATCGGGGATTATATGGCTTTTGCAAATGACGCCATCGACCTGCTGGGCGACGTTGTCTGCGGCAAGTCGATGGACGACCGCGCCTGCTTCTGCTGCATCCTGCACGCGCTCGAGCTGCTGGAGGGCAAAAAGCTGGCGGTCGACCTCATCATCACCGGCACGACCAAGGAGGAGATCGGCGGACACGGCGCTGTGACCCGCGCCTGGCATGAAAAGCCCGACCTCGCCATCGCCATCGACGTCTGCCACGCCAAGACGCCCGACGCCGGCCCCGGGGACAGCGTACACGAGTTTGGCGGGGGCGCCGTCGTTACCGTCGGCACCAACTCCAACCCCCTGCTGGCCCGCCGCATGATGGAAGTGGCCCGCGCCAAGAGGATCCCCTACCAGGCCGACGCAGCGCCCGCCCACACCGGCACCAACGCCTGGGGCATCCAGACGGTTGACGCCGGAATCACGACGCTGGTCGTCTCCCTGCCGCTCAAATACATGCACTCGCCTGTTGAAATGCTGTGCATGAGCGATGTCAAAAACGTCGGCGCCCTGCTGGCCGCCTTTGTCGAGGATCTGAAGGAGGGGCAGTTATGAAAGAACTATTGAGAGAGCTTTGTATGCTGGACGGCATCCCCGGTTACGAGGAGGAAGTCCGTAAGGTCATCGAGCAGAAAGCGGCCCCCTATGCAACGGAAATGACGGTTGACCCGCTGGGCAACCTGACGGTTTTCAAAAAGGGAGCTAAGCGCCGTGAAAAGCCCGTCATGCTGGCCGCGCATATGGATGAAGTGGGTTTTCTGGTCCGCGGCATCACCGACGACGGCATGCTTCGCCTGGCGGCGGCCGGAGGCATCGATCCGCGCGTCCTGGTTGGCCGGCGTATGAAGGTCGGGCCCAAAAAGATCCCGGGCGTCATTTCCCTCAAGGCCATCCATCTGACGACACCGGAGGAACGCAAGTCAGCCCCCGGGCTTAACCAGCTGTATGTCGACATCGGCGCGCGCCGCAGGAGTGAAGCGGAAGAGCTGGTACAAATCGGCGATCCTGTCGCGTTTGACAGCGCTTTTTATGAGATGGGCGACCGCTGCGTCAAGGGCAAGGCCATCGACGACCGGGTCGGCTGCGCCGTTTTGTTGACTTTAATGCGGGAAGACCTGCCCTATGACACCTATTTTGTCTTTACAACGGGCGAGGAGATCGGGCACGGCAGCGTCGTCGCCGCCCAGCGCCTGAATGCGGGGGCTGTCTGTACTGTCGAGGGCACGACGGCGGCCGACATGCCCGACGTGCCCAAGCACAGACGTTCCACCGCCCAGCGCGAGGGCGCCGTTGTCTCCATCATGGACAAGGGCACTGTTTATAACCGCGAGCTGCAGCGCCGCCTGACGGCGGTTGCCGATAAAGAAGGGGTGCGCTGGCAATACCGTAAGAGCGCCAACGGCGGCACCGACGCCGGCCCCATGCACAAGGCAAACGCCGGCTGCCTGGCCTTTGGTCTTGCCGCGCCGACGCGCTATATCCACTGCGCATGTAACATGGTGCACCTGCCCGATGTGGAAGAAGTCGTGAAGATGGGCAGAATTTTCATTAAAGAAACGGGGGAGAACAATGTTTAACGTAGTCGAGCTTCAGAAGAAAATCGTTGCCGCGGCGCTGCCGTCCGGCTGCTGCTGTCCGTCTCCGGAACGCTGA
>CAJMOV010000035.1 GCA_905215125.1 uncultured bacterium
CTCCTCAACCTTGAATTGCCAGTCCAGCTTTCCCACGGCATCCTGAAACGCGTTGCTGATGGAGACCATCACCACTGTGCAGGAAAATGCCGCCGACATCCTGGCTTCCGCCAAGGAAATCAATGAGGATCGCGCGGCAAAGGAAGAGATCGTGGAGGATGCCGCTGCCGGGGAAGCGGGAGAGGACGCCTGATCCCGGCTTCCGCCCCTGTATCAGAAAAATAGGAGAGGGCTTCGGCCCTCTCTTTCCACGCTTGGAGGTTTAGCTGTGAAATTTACGATTATGCATGAATGTGGCGGCCGTATCCGTATTCAGTTCTCCGTGCCCCGGCTGCGCCTTGAGCAGGCGGACAGGCTGGAAGAGTACCTCGGCGTAGGGCCCGGCGTGCGAAAGGCCGTTGTGCACGAGCGCACGCGGTGCGCCGTTATCCTTTATGACGGTGCGCGGTGCGATCTGCTTGCATACGTCAGCCGTTTTTCGCTGCAAAGCAGCGGTGCCGACAGGTCCCTGGCGGGACACAGTGCGCGCGAGCTTAACCGCGCGTATGAGGAGAAGCTGGTCGGCTCTGCTTTGTTCAAGGTGGCGCGCGGCCTGTTTCTGCCCGCCCCGCTGCGCATTGCCTACACCGTCTGCAAATCCATCCCGTATTTATTCCGCGGCCTGCGATGCCTATGGCGCCGCAAGCTGCAGGTCGAGGTGCTGGACGGGCTTTCCATCGGCATTTCCATGCTCCGGGGGGACTTTTCCACCGCCAGCTCTGTGATGTTTTTGCTGCACATGGGCGAGCTGCTGGAGGAATGGACGCATAAAAAATCAGTGGAGGATCTGGCCAGGAGCATGGCTCTCAACGTCGACCGCGTATGGCTGAAAACGCAGGACGGCGAAGTGCTTGTCCCCCTGACACAGATTTCGGCGGGCGACAGCATCGTTGTGCGCATGGGCGGCGTTGTGCCGGTGGACGGCGTCATCGATCAGGGCGAAATCATGGTCAATCAGGCGTCCCTGACCGGCGAGTCCATACCCGTACCCAAGGGCCCGGGAATGACCGTTTATGCAGGCACCGTCGTGGAGGAAGGGGAGTGTACCCTTTGTGTCACCCAGCAGAGCGGAAGCAGCCGTTACGATAAAATCGTCGCTATGATCGAGCAGTCGGAAAAGCTCAAATCAGCGGCCGAAAGCAGGGCGGCAAGCCTGGCCGACCGTTTGGTGCCCTATACGCTGGCGGGCAGCGCCCTGGCTTATTTGCTGACGCGCAACACCATTCGGGCCCTGTCCGTTTTGATGGTCGACTTTTCCTGCGCGCTCAAGCTGGCCATGCCCCTGGCCGTGCTTTCCGCCATGCGGGAGGCCAGTAATTTCCACATCACTGTAAAAGGTGGGAGGTTCCTCGAGGCTGTCGCCCGCGCCGATACAATCGTTTTTGACAAAACCGGCACGCTGACGCATGCCTGTCCGGTGGTCGAGCAGGTCATCCCCTTTGGGGGGAGGAAAGAAGACGAAATGCTTCGCCTTGCCGCCTGCCTGGAAGAGCATTTCCCCCATTCGGTGGCCAACGCCGTTGTCCAGGCCGCGCGAGACCGGCACCTTTCCCATGAGGAAATGCACTCGCAGGTCGACTATCTGGTCGCCCATGGCATCGCCAGTACAGTGGGTGGGGAGAGGGTCGTCATTGGCAGCGCGCACTTTGTGTTTGAGGACGAGCAATGCGCCGTGCTGCCGGAAGATGAAAAAAGATTTCGCAGCCTGCCCAACCAGTACACCCACCTGTATCTCGCAGTCGGCGGTACCCTGGCGGCGGTCATCTGCATTTTTGATCCCCTGCGCCGTGAAGCGAAGGAGGTCATTGAAACGCTGCGCAGCCTGGGCATACGAAAAACGGTCATGCTGACCGGAGACAGTGAACGAACTGCCGCTGCCATCGCCGCCCAGGTGGGCGTCGATGAATACCGTTCCGAGGTGCTGCCGGAGGATAAGGCCCGGTATGTTGAAGAGCAGCGCGCGCTGGGACACACCGTTATTATGCTGGGAGACGGCATCAACGATTCCCCCGCGCTGTCGGCTGCCGACGTGGGCGTTGCCGTCAGCGACGGGGCGGCCATCGCCCGTGAAATCGCCGATATCACCATTTCGGCAAGCAGCCTGCATGAGCTGGTCGCCCTGCGGCGCATTTCTGCCGCGCTGATGGGGCGAATACGGTCCAACTACCGTTTTGTCATCGGCTTTAACGGCGTGCTCATCGGTCTGGGCGCAGCCGGCGTCCTTGCGCCGGCGACGTCAGCGACGCTGCACAACCTGTCGACGCTGGGCATCAGCCTGCGCAGCATGACCAATCTGCTGGGACAGCGCCGTCCAAACGAATATTAAGCAAGCAGACGCAGGGGCCGTTATCGCCCCTGCGCCTTTCATTTTTATACTGCTGAAAAGTAAGTGCGCCGGCCGCGGCTCGCAGCACCCGATTTCCCTGAGATCAGCAGAAGCGCGGGCGCTTGCCTGCGAGAAGGCATAAATGATATACTGAACACAAATTAGATAGGGGGGATTTTGTGAAAGGCCTGATATCATCGATTATGATTCTGTGGCTGGTACTTTCATCAAATATACAGGAGGCTGCCTTACAGTCGGATGGTATTCATCCATTGGATGAAAGCGCGGGGCAGTTTTTGTTTATCCCTCTCGGCTCGACGTGCGGCACGGTTAAAGGTAATCAAGCGGTCACGCTGTCAGCGGCCCCGTTTGCGATTGGAAGCACAGCGGATGGCAGCGCTGTCGTGTATTTCCCTCTTTTTGACATTGCGGATATTTTCGGCTTTACCGTCACAAATCTAGGCGGCGGCCAATACCGCATTGTCAGCAGCTGCCCGTCTGACGGCAGTCTAATGATTCGTGATCTCACCCTGAGTGTGGGAAGTGCGAAGATAAAAGACAATCGGACGGGCGAAGTCCTGACCACCGAAGATGCGATGGGCAGGACAGCCGAGCCTATCGTGCGGGATAGCGCCTTGTTCGTGCCTGACTTTTATCTGGAGTCCCTGACCTCTGTCCTTTCGGCCGGAAGCATGACGCCGTCGCAGATGGCTTACGTTTACAGCTATAATGACGGGCGCATGATGGCCGGCTTCCGACTTGAGGATGATTATTTTCAGTTGACCCCGGAGCAGACGCACGACATGGAAATCGTCAAAGCGCAGGTGATTCTTGAACCGGATGAAAACGGCGATTACGGCCTGACGGAAATCTGGTATTCCAATGGCGACGTCGCTCTCGGCGTCCGAACAGGGTATTATACCTATGAACAATCCTCAACCATCCACTGTATTACCCTGCTGACCGAGCGATATCAGACGCCGCGCGGCCTGCGCGTTGGCGACCCCGTTGAAACGTGTCTGCGCCTTTACGGAAATCTGCCTGATGACAGCGGACAGCTGGAGGCCGGCATTTTGGAGCTGACTCATGAAAACGGCATCATCACGAGCATTACATTGCGTGCTGGAACATAACGAAAGCCCTCTAAGGGCTTTCCTGGGGGAATTCTAGATAGCCCGAGCTTTTTGCATGCAGCGATTGCACAGCCACAGCAGGTAAGGCTGCCTGTCGTCGGCCTTCCGGCGATTGCACTGCTTGTGTCCACTCGCAGCTCGCATCTGAGCCTGGCCTGAACCGTCGTTTTTGATGCAAAATGTCAGCCTACCCCTCCACCAGGGATTTGTATTTTCCTATTGGTATGGCTCTTATCTTTTTGCTGTTTTACTGAAGCTCTCCATCCGCATAGAGCGTGCTATCATAAAGAGCGCCGTTTTGCTTATAAGCAGAGTCAGGCTCGCTGCTCCCTGCCGAATATCAGAAGCTTCTCGAGAGCAGCCCTGGCCTTGGCGGAAGCGTTTCCTATACAGACGGAGGCTTCTATGTCCATGCTCATGTCTGGACTCAATACATGGCAGAGCACGCTCTATCGGAATCACAGCTCGGCCGGCTTGAACAGGACCAGCTGAACGTCGCCGGCAATCCTGGAACGGAAAGCTGATGCGGGTTCAATGGGCTGCAGCGCCCTTCTGACTTTCCGCAGCGCCTGACAATGATTTTGATAGATATTCTGCCTTGAGGTATGGCGGCGCCGGGCGGCATCAGCCGCGCTGAGACCCTTCTGGTATAAAAGCCGCAGAACTTCTGTCGCGGTAACAGAAAGCCCTGCTCTTTCGAGCAGGGCGTCAAAGCTGCCGTCCGGCAGCTCGTCATCTGTTCCGCTCAAAACGGCTTCCAAAGGAACCGCCCTCTGGCGTTGGTAATTTCGGGCTGCCGCGCAGTGGATATAGGGATATACTGTGTGCCGAGAATACAAGCCGAAAAAATCGTGCGGTATAAAAAGCAAAGGGCGTTGGATATCAGCAGGTAATCACAGGGCCGTCTCCTTTTTTACGCTTTCGGCAGACGGCTGTCATGGATTAATGCTTTGCAGCGACGCTTTTCCAATGATGGCAGGCGCAGAAATGCCCGGGGGAGACTTCCTCCAGTACGGGGACTGCCTTGGCGCACTGTTCGGTCGCATAAACGCAACGCGGGCGGAATTTACAGCCGGAGGGCGGGTTAACAGGACTGGGGACTTCGCCCTCAAGCGGGATGCGCTTACGGGCTTTTTCTGCATCAGGGTCAGCGGTGGGGATGGCGGAAAGCAACGCTTTGGTATAGGGGTGACAGGGGCTGCTGAACATTTCAGCGCTGACGGCCAGCTCAACCAGGCTGCCCAGGTACATAACGCCGACGCGGTCGGAAATGTGGCGGACCATAGACAAATCATGCGAGATGAACAAATACGTCAGGCCGGCGTCTTTTTGCAGCCGGATGAGCAGGTTGACGATCTGCGCCTGGATGGAGACGTCCAGGGCGGAAATGGGCTCGTCGCAGACGATAAACTGCGGTTCGACGGCGAGCGCGCGGGCAATGCCGACGCGCTGGCGCTGGCCGCCTGACAGCTCGTGCGCAAAGCGGTTGGCATAATCCTCGGTCAGGCCGACCTTGGAGAGCAGGTCGTTGATGCGCTTACTTTTTTCGGCGGCGCTCAGCTTAAAGTGGACGTCCATGCCTTCGCCGATGATTTCGGCAATGGTCATGCGCGGATCCAAGGAAGAATACGGATCCTGGAAAATCATCTGCACGTTCTTTTTGAACCGCAGCAGCTCGTCGCCCTTCAGCGAGCTGACGTCCTGCCCGTCAAAGGTAACGGTGCCGGAGGTAGCTGCGTACAGCTTGGTCAGCGTGCGGCCGCATGTCGTTTTTCCGCAGCCCGACTCGCCGACCAGGCCCAGGGTTTCCCCCTTGTTGATATACAGCGAAACGTCGTCTACAGCCTTGAGCGTCTGCTTTTTACCGACGGAAAAGTATTTACATAGGTTGGTTGCCTCAAGCAGCTTTTCAGCCATTGCGCGTCGCCTGCCTTTCATAGAAGGATTGTACCTTGGGGGCGTCGGGGTGCTGCAGCCAGCAGGAAACCCTGTGCGTGTCGCTCAGGGCGGATTCCTCCGGCATTTGCTCGCGGCAGATCTGCATACAGTGCTCGCAGCGGGCGGCAAAGGGACAACATTCCAGCGGCAGCAGCAGATCGGGCGGCGTGCCTCCCAGGGCATACAGCTCTTGCTTTGCTTCGCTCGCCAGGCGGGGCGCGGAGCTCAGTAAAGCCCAGGTGTAAGGGTGCTTGGAATTGTAGAAGATTTCCGAAGCAGTGCCGCGCTCGACAATTTGACCGGCATACATGATTTGCACCCGGTCGGCGAAGTTGGCGACGACGCCTAAATCGTGTGTAACCAGGATAATGGCGACGTTCAGCTTTTCCTTCATTTCACGCAGCAGGTCGATGATCTGCGCCTGGATGGTGACATCCAGTGCCGTCGTCGGCTCATCGGCGATCAGCAGCTTGGGCTGGCAGGCCAGCGCGATGGCGATCATGACGCGCTGACGCATCCCGCCGGACAGCTGGTGCGGATAGTCGTCAGCACGCTTTTCAGGATCGGGGATTTTGACAAGGCGCAGCGTCTCAATAGCGGCGTCGCGGGCCCTGGCCTTGTCCATGCCGCGGTGCAGGATCAGGCCCTCCATAATCTGTTTGCCGCAGGTCATGGTCGGGTTGAGTGACGTCATGGGATCTTGGAAAATCATGCTGGCTTCGTTGCCGCGGTACTGCTGCAGCTGTTTTTTGTTCATCTGCATGACGTCCTGCCCATCAAAAAGAATCTGACTGCCTTCTTTGATAACGGCAAAGGGCGGCTGATGCAGCCGCAGCAGGGCCTTGGCCGTCACCGTTTTTCCACAGCCGGATTCACCGACAAAGGCCAGCGTTTCTCCGCTTGCAAGCTCGAAGTCAACGCCGCGGACGGCTTTGACCTCGCCGGCATAAGTGTTAAAGGAAACCCGTAAGTTTTTCACAGACAACAAATTTTTCATTGCAGCACCTACTTTCTCAGCTTGGGATCAAGCGCGTCGCGCAGGCCGTCGCCCAGCAGGGTAAAGGACAGCATGGTCAGTGCAATCATCACCGACGGGAAAAGCAGCTGGTAAGGGTAGAACAGGAATTGGGCCTGCGCCGCGGATGAAAGGGCGCCCCAGCTTGTGTTGGGCGGCTGAATACCCAGGCCGATAAAGCTGAGAAACGCTTCGGAGAAAATATAGTTGGGGATGGCAAAGGTGATGGACACAATAATCGTGCTCATGGTGTTGGGGATGAGGTGCTTGAGAATGATGCGCATGGGACGGACGCCCAGCGCTTGTGCCGCCATGACGAATTCCTGGCTTTTCAGCTGCAGGATTTGCCCGCGGACCAGACGCGCCGTGCCGCACCAGCCGGTGATGGTCAGCGCCAGGATAAGCGTCCCCAGGCTTTTGCTGTCCAGCACAACGGAAAGTAGAATGACGACGATCAGGTACGGGATACTGGTGATGACCTCGACAATACGCATCATGACGGTATCGACCTTGCCGCCAAAGTAGGCGGAAATCCCACCGTAGATGCAGCCGACCACCGCGGCGACCGCAGCGCCGATAAGACCGATGGCAAGGGAGACGCGGCCGGCCTGCCACACGCGCGAAAACAGGTCGCGCCCCAGCTTATCGGTGCCGAACCAGTGCTCCGCGCTGGGGGGCGAGTTTTTGTATTCCGGGCGGGTGTCGATTTCCTCAAAGGCATAGCCGCTCAGCGCTGGGCCGATGATGACCATGATGATCAGAATAATCAGGATGACCAGCGCAACCATCGCCGTCTTGCTCTCCTTCAGGCGGCGCATGGTGTCTTTGAAGTAGCTGACGTGAGGGCGGGCGATGCGTTCAGCTTCAGCGCTCTGCGAGCCGACAATGGTGAATTTTTCTTTGGGTATATTCATATCCGTTCACTCCCCTCCATTTAACGCGAGCCGCCGCCAAGGCGGATGCGCGGGTCGATCAGAACATAAACGATGTCGACGACGATTTGCGAAATGACGAACAAGGCGCCATAAAAAATGGTCAGGCCCATGGTCATCGAATAGTCGTAGTTGTTGATCGAGTCAATATAGTAAAAACCAATGCCGGGGATGGCGAACATTCTTTCAATGACAAAAGAGCCGGTAAAGACGCCGACAATGCGGGCGCTTAGCAGCGTGACGGCCGGCAGGATGGAATTGCGCAGGACATGGCGGCGGACGATAGCGCCCTCGCTCAGGCCCTTGACGCGCGCCGTCAGGATGTAATCCTGCCCCAGCGTGTCCAGCATGCTCGATTTGATGTAACGCGCGTAGGTGGCGATGGTGCCGAAGCTGAGGACGATGATGGGGATAATGGTGTGCTTCACCTGGCCCCAGCCCGAAGTGGGTAGCCAGCTCAGCTTGACGGCAAACAGGTATTGCAGCAGCGCCGCCAGGACAAAGACCGGTATCGTAATGCCCAAAATGGCGATGACCATAACGACATAGTCCGGCCATTTGTTTTTAAACAGCGCCGCGATAATGCCGCATAGCACGCCCAGGACCAGGCCGATAAACAGGGCTGGAATGCCGACGATGGCGGAAACGGGCGAGGTTTCGGCAATTACCGTGGAAACCGAACGGCCCGGGTGGACAATGCTGTCGCCAAAGTCAAGGGTCAGCAGGCTTTTCATATAGGACAGGTATTGGACAAACAGCGGCTTGTCCAGGCCATATTTGGCGTAATAATTGGCCCGGGTCTGCTCGGGCAGGGTCTGCGCTGTGCTGGCCAGCGGGTCGCCGGGAATACTGCGCATCAGGAAAAACGTCACCGTCGCGATACAAAAGATGGTGAGCAGCATATACCCAATACGCTTCAATATGAATTTTAGCAAGCTCATTTCCCCTTTCGTGGTTTGAAAAGGAGACAGCACCTGTGATGGTGCTGCCTCCTTTCAGGAAAGCCCTAATCGGCTGCGCAGCAAATCATGTTGTGCGTCGTGAAAAATCCGTTCAGCCAGGGTATCTTTCTTTATAAAGCGCCTTAGGTTTTTCGGCTTTCAGGCAAACCTTAATGCTCAAGAATCTGAATCTGTTTGTATCCCATTGTGCTCAGCGGCATCTCGTCGTAGCCGGTGACATAGTCGCGGTAGAAATAGTTGTAAATGGACGTTGCCAGCGGGTTGGCGACGCCGTATTCCTTCAGCAGCAGATCCTCCGCCTGCTTATACAAAGCGGCGCGAGCCTCGTCGTCCATGGTGACGGAAGCCTCGTCGATCAGGGCGTCATACTCCGCGTTGGACCAGCCGGTGTAAATGGCGTCGGATTCCGTGGTGTGCAGGCTCAGAACGTCGTACGGGTCGTTGATGCCGGCGCCCCAGCCCATGAAGCCGATCTGATAGTTGCCGCTTTCAACATTGGCGATAAAAATGCCCCATTCGGAGAAGTTGATTTCCAGGTCGATGCCCAGGGCCGCGCCATAGGCCTGCTGCAAATACTCGCCCAGGGTGCGGAACCAGTCGTCCGTGCCGGCCAGAGAGAAGACGACCTTCAACGAGGACGGGTCGTTGCCCAAACCTTCCTCTTCCATGCCCTTCAGCAGCAGATCCTTCGGCGTCTGGCCGTTGGCCGCCAGCTCGTCTATCATGTCCTGCACCGGGTCGCCCGCGTACTCACGGAAATTGATATCGCCGCAGTACAGGGTCGGCACAACCCAGCCATAGGTCGGCAGACGGGCGCCGCCGAAGCACATGTCGTTGATTTCAACGCGGTCAATGGCGGTGATAAAGGCCTTGCGGATGTTGGCGTTTTTGAAAATCGCGTCCTGTGTGTTGAAGAAGGAATAGGTCAGCGTGGCGCTCGGGTATGTGACGTAGTCGACGCCGTCGGTGTTCTTGAACTGCTCAATCCATTCGGCGACGCCGGTGGAGATATAGTCAAGCTCGCCGTTCATAAAGGCGTTGTTGGCCGTCGACGTGTCGGCGATGATTTTGAGAACCACCTTGTCCAGCGTGACATTGTCGGCGTCCCAGTATTTTTCGTTCTTTTCCAGGATGATTTCGCTGTTGTGCGTCCACGAAGTAATCTTGAACGGGCCGCAGGAAATGACGGTATCGGCTTCCGAGCCGTGCTTTTCACCGTACTGCTCGACGATGTCCTGGCGCTGCGGGCGGAAATACATGTTGTGCGTCAGATCCATAAAGTACGGCGTGGGGGCGGAAAGGGTGACCTCCAGCGTCTTGTCGTCAACGGCGCGGATGCCCAGCTCCTCTGCCGGCAGCTCGCCGCTGTTGACCTGGTCATAGTTGAGCAGGCAGTTAAGCCGGTAGCCCAGGGGCGAAGCCGTGGCGGGGTCGACAAAGCGGCGCACCGAGTAGACGTAATCGTCGGCAGTGACCGGCTCGCCGTCCTCCCAATAGTTGTCGTTGAGGTGGAAGGTCCAGACCGTGCCGTCCTCGTTGGATTCCCAGGACGCTGCGCCGGCCGGCGCATACTCATACGCATCGTTACTATCATTTGCAGTCAGACGGGTCAGGCCCTCCAATGTTTCTGTCAAAACGGTGCTGCTGTATGTATCGGAGCGCAGGCACAGATCCAGGGTCATCGGCTCGGAGCTGAGATAGGTTACATAGGTCTGGTCGGCGGCCAGGCCGGGTTCGCTGCCGTCGTCGGCGGAATTGCTCTGGTTTGCGTTGTTGTTGTCTGTGCTGGCATTATTGTCGTTGTCCGAAGGGTCGTTTGCATTACTGCAGCCGGCGAACAGCGACATGCACAGCACAAGTACGAGAAGCAGGGAAAGTAGCTTTTTCATCGCGTTTCATCCTTTCTCATTGATATGCACAATTTATGTTAAATTGTGGTAAACAGAATATAGCATATATACTAAACATTGTCAATAAAATTCCATTATTTTTTATAAAATATCCGTATGTATCATAAATATTCTTGATTTTTGGATGAATAGGATGAAAAAAGTGATGAAAAGTCGCTTTTGTGGCGCATATTTATAAGATGAAGCAGAATGAGCAGAAATGAGAAATAGCTTCAAAGCAGGCTCAAATCGTTGACAGCGATAATGCGCCAGGCCCTAAACGATCCCCGGCAATGCGCTGTGGGAAATAGGGTTGACTTTTGCGGGAAAATTGATAATCTAAGGATGAAAATCAAAAGCGCCCCGACCGAGGCGCTTTTGTGAAAATTTGCTTTTCGGGACTCAAAAGTGAAGCGCGCCCGGAAGGCGCCTGTGCCAAACCGCCGGGTGGCTTTATCACAGCAGGAGGAGCAGTGACATGAAAAACAGAATTATTACCATCAGCCGTGAATTCGGCAGCGGGGGCAGGACCATCGGCAGGCAGGCGGCAGCGCGCCTGGGGATTCCCTGCTATGATCAGGAATTGATCGAAAAGGTGGCTCAGGAAAGCGGCTTTGCTGAAGAATACGTCTGTGAGCAGGGGGAGTATGCCCAGCACGGCGGCTGGTTTGCCAACGCCCTGAGCGGCCGCTTGCCCCAGGGTATCTCCGTACAGGACTACATTTGGCCGGTGCAGAAAAGGGTGATACTTGATCTTGCGGACAAAGGCCCCTGCGTCATTGTCGGCCGCTGTGCCGACTATATCCTGCGCGATGTGGCTGACTGCCTGCGCGTTTTTGTACACGCCGATATGGAAAAGCGCGCCGAGCGCATCGTCCGCCTATACGGCGAAACGGCGGAAGCCCCGCAGAAGCGGCTGAAGGACAAAGACAAGCGGCGCGCCGCCTATTACAGGTTTTATACCGACGAGGAATGGGGGAACGTGCGCGGCTGTCACATCGCGCTGGACAGCGGCGCGCTGGGCATAGACGTGTGTACCGACATCCTTGTCAGCCTGTTCTAGCCCTTGGCCTCGCCCGGGCCCTGTGCCA
>CAJMOV010000036.1 GCA_905215125.1 uncultured bacterium
GCGGCCGGCGCGGCCAGCCTCCTGATAATAGCTTTCTATATTCTTGGGCATGTTGTAATGGATGACAAAGCTGACGTTGGATTTGTCGATGCCCATGCCGAAGGCGTTGGTAGCCACCATTACACGGGCGCGATCATAAACAAAGTCCTCCTGATTTTTCAGCCGTTCGTCGTCATCCAGCCCCGCGTGATAACGTACAGCGGCCACCCCGCCCTGTCTCAGCGCTCCGCATACCGTCTCCACCGCCTTACGCGTGGCGCAGTAGACAATGCCGCTCTGCCCCGGGCTCTGCAGTACAAAGTCGCGCACAAAGGTATATTTGTTTTTGGGACGCGCTACTTCAAAAAAGAGGTTGGGCCTGTCAAAGCCAGTTGTCACCCGCAACGGGTCCCGAAGCGAAAGCAGCTCCTCTATGTCCTGCCTTACAGCGGCCGTCGCCGTTGCGGTAAAGGCCCCGACAGCCGGACGTCTGGGCAACGCCGCAATAAAATCAACGATTTTCAGATAGCTGGGGCGGAAGTCCTGCCCCCATTGCGAAATGCAATGTGCTTCGTCTACGGCAATCAGGGAGACGTCCGCCCGCGTGGCATACTGTAAAAAATCGGCTGTCAAAAGGCGCTCAGGCGCAACATAGACGATTTTGTAACGCCCTGCGCGCATACGGGAAAGCGCCGCGCGATACTGCTCGGCCGTCAGGGATGAATTGATGTAGGCCGCGGCTATTCCCGCCTGGGTCAAGGCTGAAACCTGATCCTTCATGAGAGAAATCAGGGGCGAGACCACAATGGCGGCGCCGGACGTCAACAGCGCCGGCAGCTGATAACAGACTGATTTTCCCGCCCCTGTGGGCATGACGCCTATCACATCACGCCCGGCCAGCAGGGCGTCGACCAGTTTTTCCTGCCCTGGGCGGAATTCACCATGTCCAAAATGCTGCTTGAGCACTGTGATTTTGTCCATACTCCCCATCCCTCCCCTGCCATTATAACAGAGAATACGCTGCAAATACAGCTTTTATCGGGAAAGCAAAAAGGGCGCCAACGCTAAAGCCTTGACGCCCTTTATATGTGTGTCCCGTTTTACAGCATTTGGCGGCCTGACAGATCGTGGGTGTAGACCTCGCCGTCAATGATGGTGTGCAGGCAGGATGTATAATTACAGAACGGATCGCCGCTGAACACGGCGATATCTGCGTCTTTGCCCGGCTCCAGTGTGCCGATGCGATGGTCGAGCCCCAGCAGACGGGCGGGGTTGAGCGTGACGGCGCGCAGCGCGTCCTCATACTTCAGGCCGTTGCGGATGCACAGGCCGACGTGCATGGGCAGCAGCTTGGTCAGGCTGGCACTGTCTTCCGTCAGGCAGACGGCGACGCCTTTTTCCGTCAGCATGGCCGGCGTGCTCAGGGTGCGCTCCCAAACCTCCTGCTTGTACGGGCCCGAAACCAGCGGGCCGATGGTACAGATAATCCCCTTTTCAGCGAGCTTATCGGCCAGCTTATAGCCTTCTGTCGCATGCTCAAGCGCGTATTTGAGCCCGAATTCCTCTGCAATGCGCATAGCGGTGGCGATATCGTCGCTGCGATGGCAGTGGATACGGCACATCATTTCTCCGCGTACGACCGGCACCAGCGCCTCGAGCCTGAAGCTGCGCCTGGGCATTTCCGTCCCCTTTTTTTCTGCGGCACGCAGCGCCTCGGAATACTCGCGTGCATCAAACAGCGTCTCGCGCAGCACAGCCGCCGTGCCCATGCGCGTTTTGATTTTGTTTTTATCGCGATAGTTGGCGCGCGGATTTTCGCCCAGAGCAAATTTCATCACGCGCGTTCCGGGAATCTGCATCTCGTCGACTGTCGCCTTCGGCGCTGTCTTAAAGGCAAAGCCCTCGCCGCCGATAACGTTAGCTGAGCCGGGCAGGACGCAGCAGGTGGTAAAGCCACCGCGGCGCGCCCAGCCGACGGACATGTTGCACGGGTCAAAGGCGTCGATGGCGCGAATCTGCGCAGTGACCGGGTCAATACTCTCATTGACGTCAGAAATGCCGCCGCGCGTCTGCGGCTCACCCAGCAGAGAAATGTGGGTATGCGGCTCGACAAAGCCGGGCGTCACCCAGCAGCCGGAAGCGTCGATGACCCGCGCTTCTGAGGGCACGGCGATATCAGGGCCGACTGCGACAAGCCTTCCGTCCTGCGCCAGAACGTCCGCTTTTTCAAAAATGCGGCCGGCTCCATCCAGCACCTTACCGTTGATGATTGCCAAAAGCATTTTCCTGTCCCTCCTGACAGCTCATTTTTTGAGCAGTATTCTGCCCAGACGCCTATCCGTCTGAACGCCGCCGCGCAGGGCAAACTGCCCATCCATTAACACATGGACGATGCCCTCGGGCTTTTGAAAAGCATCCTGATAAGTCGCCTTGTCCGTGACCTTATCCATATCCACCACCGTGATGTCGGCCACCATGCCGGGCCGCAGATACCCCCGATCTCGCAGGCCCGCCGCGTCGGCTGACAAACCGGTGATACGGCGAATGGCCACCTCGGGCGGACACAGCTTTCTCTCTCTCGCAATGCGAAGGAAACGCGGAAAGGCGCCAAAGTTACGCGGATGGGGCTTGCCTGCGTTGAGCGCAGGATCAAACGACAGGGCGCGGCCGTCGCTGCCGATGGAAAAGTCATTCTGTGACAGCATGTACATGACATCCTCCTCCGCCATGGCGAAAGAGATGCATGTGCAGTCGGTATTTGTTTCCACCGCAATTTTTGCAGCCGCTTCGGCCTGTGAAACGCCCCACATGCGGCTGATTTCATAAAGATTCCTGCCGTCGGCCTCAGGCAGCCTGCCGTGGGTGCTGACAATGACAAGCGTCTCGCCCTGTTCGGGCGTGGCAAAAGATTTTTCCAGCTCGGCAATCAGCCTCTGACGTTCAGGGCCGCAGAGGATCTCGACCGCGCGCTGCTTGCCCCCCTCAATGGACCACTTGGGAAAGGAGTTGGTGATGCCCGAGGACGACGCCGTATATGGATACATATCGACAGTGACATTGACGCCGGACGCCTGACCCTCGCGTACGATCTGGACGAACTCGGGCGCGCGGCCATGACTGGCGCGGCCGCTCGCCTTGAAATGGGCAATATGCACATGCGCCCCGCTGTGGCGGTTGATGGCGAACATCTCCTCCAGCGACTGCGGCGTCCCGACGCCCTGGTTGCGCATGTGCGAGGTGATAATTCCATCATAGGGTACGACCTCTTCCCCCAGCAGGCACAGCTCGCGGGTGTCGGCCGACAGGCCGGGCGTATACCCCAGGCCAAGGGACAGGCCCCACGCGCCGGTTGCCATGTCGGCGGCCAGCAGCGCGCGCATCTGTTTCAGCTCCCTATCGGTCGCCGGGCGATTTTCATACCCCAGGACGCCACAGCGCAAGGCGCCGTGCCCGACAAGCGGCATAAGATTGGTGCCCATTTTATCGCCGCGGGACTCGACGCCGACGAGAAATCCTTCCAGTGAGCAGGCGGCAAAATTCCCGCGGCAGGTGTTGCCGTAACCGGAAATGCGCCCTTCCTGCCCTGGCGGGCAGGGAAAGGGCGACGAACCGCACTGCCCGGAAAGCTCGCTCGTCACGCCTTGGTACAGCTTGGCCTCACAGCGGTCGTCCTCCAGAAAGCTCAGATCGGAATGGGAATGAATATCTATAAATCCCGGCGAGACACACAGGCCGCTGACATCAACCGTTTCCCGGGCGAGACCCTCTGAAATCCCGGGCGCAATATCGGCAATCCTGCCGTCCTGCACTGCGACGTCCGCCTGATACGGCCGCCCTCCGGCGCCGTCAATAACGGTTCCGTTTTTTAAAAGAAGCTCATACATCTTTGCTCCCCGCCTTTCTTTCTGCCGGCAGTATCACATGTCCGGGCGCTCATTCGGCATCTGGACAGGGGATCTCGCCGGGCTGTACTCTTCGCCGCTCTGCCAGGTTCAACAGCTTGTTGCCCGCAAAGGCATACCGCAGGGGCGAAACCATAGTCGCCACAGCGTCGCAGGGCGCCGTCATCGCCTCGCCGTCCAGCCAGCCCAGCACCTCGCCCTTTTTGACCGCCGCGCCCGCCGAGACAGCCGGCTTAAACAGCCCGTCGCGCGGCGCAGCGCCAAAGTCAAGCAGCGTTGAGCAAAAGGCCGTTCCTCCCCATGGCTGCGCCTGCCCTGCGACAACGCCGATATGCACAAGATAGTTCATCACTCCGTCGGCGCATTTCTGCGCGGCATGAAGGTCAATTACGCCGCCCGGCTGTCCCCCAGGAAGTTCAATCAGCACGCCCTTTTGGCCGCGGCGCTCAGCCGCCTCAATATACAGCTGTCCGCGCGTTCCCTTGGTGTGGACCACCGTATCCAGCATAAGCGCCTTCAAAAGGTCCTCCGCCCACGGGTGCCGGCTGTAAAACCCCATGCCGTAGGTCGAGCCATACAGGCCGCAGCAGTGCAGATCGAGCAGATAGTCATACCCGTCGGTCAGCTGCCAGATGTGGCAGGCAAGCTGTTCACTGTAGCTGCCGCACTCTTTTCCGGGAAAGGTACGGTTAAGGTCCAGACGATCCTGTGGCGCCTGACGGCGGCGCGCCCGCGCCGCTTCGGGGTTTGAAAAGGGCAGCAGAGTCGCCTTTCCCCGGACCTCCGCCTTTTCCAGGCGGGCTCTTACCAGCTCGGCCGTATAGCTACCGGTCTGCTCGTCGCCGTGCACGCCGGCCGTAATAACGACCGACGGGCCATCCTCACCATGCCCAAAGGTGTGGCGCTGCAGGTCAAAGGCTTTATTTTCCACGCTTACATTCCTCCTTATCGAGCCCGGGCCGTGTGGAATACCGCATGATTCCCGCCCCTCTGCACGGGCTTTTCAGGGCCTATTTTCCAGTATGTCCCGCAATTCACGCTCTGAGCAGTAAACCAGGTGGCCAGGGGATATCTCATGATAACCAGGCTTGTTCTGCTCGTCATACTGATGGACCTCCTGGGGAGCATAGGAAATTTTCCTGCGCCGTTTCTCCGCGCGCGGATCGGGCAGCGGAATGGCGCTGAGAAGCGCCTGCGTATATGGGTGACACGGGTTGGAAAACAACTCGTCCGAAGGCGCCAGCTCAACCAGCTTGCCAAAATACATAACGGCAATGCGGTCGCAGAAATATTTGACAACGCTCAGATTGTGCGCAATGAACATAATGGTCAGGCCAAAGCCTTCCTTCAGATCATTGAGCAGGTTGATGACCTGCGCCTGGACCGATACGTCAAGCGCAGAGACCGGCTCGTCGGCAATGATCAGCGACGGCTTGACGATGAGCGCGCGGGCAATGCCGATTCGCTGGCGCTGGCCGCCGGAAAACTCGTGCGGATACCGGGTCGCATGCTCCGGCATCAGCCCGACGCGCTGAAGCATGTCGACAACCGCCTTATTGCGCTCGGCCGCGTCGGTGACGCCGCGGATTTTCAGGCCTTCGCCAATGATTTCCTGCACCGTCATACGGGGGTTGAGCGAGGCGATGGGATCCTGAAAAACCATGGCGATGTTTTCGGTGATGTACTTGCGCAGCTCGGGGGTCATCTTGCCCGAGATGGGTCTGCCGTCGTACAAAACCTCGCCGTCTGTCGGATCGTACAGACGGATCAGGGTGCGGCCGCAGGTTGTCTTTCCACAGCCGGATTCACCGACCATGCCAAAGGTCTCGCCGCGGTAAATGTCAAAGGAAACGTCGTCCACTGCTTTGACGGTGCTGACCCTGCCGCGCTTTTTGGTGGTAAAGTGCATGCTGAGGTGTCTGACCTCCATGAGAGGCCGCGACATATTATCAGACATTTTGTTCGGCCTCCTTTTCCTTCATTCGCCGGATGCGGTGGGCCAGAATTTCGGGCATCTCCACCTCGGGCGCGTCGGGGTGCAGCAGCCAGGTCGCTGCATAATGGGTGTCCGACAGCCTGAAAAAAGGCGGCGCCTCCTCAAAATCAATGGCCAGCGCATATTTGTTTCGCGGTGCAAAGGCGTCTCCCTTCGGGGGCGCCAGCATGTTGGGCGGCGCGCCGGGAATAGCGAATAATTTTTCCTTAGTATCAAGGTCGGGCATGGAAGACAGAAGCGCCCAGGTATACGGATGGGCAGGCTCATAAAAAATTTCGTCTGCTGTGCCGACCTCGACAATCCTGCCTGCGTACATGACGCAGATACGGTCGGCCATGTTGGCGACAACCCCCATGTCATGGGTAATAAAAATGATGGACAGGTCGCGCTTTTTCTTGATTTCATTAATAAGTTCCAGGATTTTCGCCTGAATGGTGACATCCAGCGCCGTGGTCGGCTCATCGCAAATCAAAAGCTCTGGATTGGACGCAAGGGCGATGGCGATGACAATGCGCTGACGCATGCCGCCCGAAAACTGGAACGGATACTGATCAAAGCGAATCTCCGGCTGCGGGATACCGACTGCATCCATCAGCTCAATGGCGCGTTCCTTCGCCTTTTTGCGCTCGATGGACTTGCTCAAAATCAACGCCTCGGTAATTTGCTTGCCGATCTTCATAATCGGGTTCAGGGCCGACAGCGGATCCTGAAAGACAAGGGATATTTTTTTGCCGCGGATTTTATAAAAATCCTCTTCCTTGTACTTTGCCATATCCTCGCCCTGATAAAGGATTTCTCCCTTTTCAATGTGGCCGTTTTTGGGCAGAATTCCCAGGATGGCTTTTGTCGTAACGCTCTTGCCCGAGCCGGATTCGCCTACAATGGCCAATGTTTCGTGCGGATTGAGGTCAAAGCTGATATCGCGCACCGCCTGCACCTTTCCCGCAAAGGCGTTAAAGGAGACGGTGAGGTTTTTTACCTGTAAAATGGGTTCCATCACTTACCTCCTTTATACTCCGCGCTGGGTGGGGTCAAAAGCGTCGCGCAATCCGTTGCCGAACATGTTGAACGAGATGCACAGCAAGGAGATGATAATAGCCGGGAACAGCGTCTGTGAAGGATAATATAGCAGAACCTTCTGTCCCTCAGACAGCAGGATGCCGATAGACGGCTCAGGCGGGCGCAGCCCCAGGCCGATATAGGCCAGGAAGGATTCTGAAAAAATGGCGGCTGGGACTGCCAGCGCTGTCCTGGTGATAATGGGACCGAGGGAGTTGGGCAGGATGTGACGGAAAATCAGAACGCGGTCGCGCACCCCCAGCGTTCTTGCCGCCAGGACATACTCGTTGTCCTTAAACCGGTAAAACTGCGCGCGGACGAGACGGGCCGTGCCTATCCAGTCGCGGACAACAAGCGCCAGTATGATGGAAAACAGCCCCGTTCCGAATATCATGACAAACAGTGTCATGACGACGATATTGGGAAAAGCGTTGATAATTTCGGTAATACGCATCAGCACCATATCCAGCTTGCCGCCATAGTACCCCGAAACCGAGCCGTATACAACGCCGAAGACAACGTTGACGACAACCGAAACCAGGGCGATAACCAGTGATACGCGGGTGCCGCGCCACAGACGGGTCCAGATATCGCGGCCCAGGTAGTCGGTCCCGAACCAATAAACCTCGTCAATGTCGTTAAACTCGTAATAGTCGACTTCAACGTCGCACATTTCAACCCCGTTGACAAAGTGACGGTTGGTGACAGCCAGGATACTGCCTTCGGGATATTGAGAGGTATCGGTCAGGTTTTCGACGCGGCGGTTGGTCAAGACAGTCCCGCCGTCAAACAGGCCGATGTTTAAATTGGCCAGAAAGGGAATTTTCGGCGGCGCGTTCATGTGGTCAAGATTCTGGTCGTTAAAGCCCTTATCGCTTACCATCGGGCCCAAAATGGCAAGGGCGACGATAATGACAATAATGACAAAGGCGACAACCGAGCTTTTGTTTTTCTTAAAGCGCTGCATGGCGTCCTTAAAAAAGCCGACAGGCTTTGTATCAAACCTCTGATCGTGCAGCTCGGTCTCCATCTGTACCAGCGTGAGCTTGGATTTATCCAAGCCGCTGTAATCGCTTGGGCTAAAAACCTTCATACAGCCTGCTTACCTCCCATCCTGATACGCGGGTCGACGATGCCATAGCTCAGGTCGACAATCAAAATGGTCAGAATAGATATGACCGAGTAAAACATCAGCGTCGCCAGGGTCACCTGATGGTCGCTGGAATTGATGGCCGAGATCATCAGGTTGCCCATGCCGGGAATGGCAAATATGCGCTCGACGACCAGACTGCCGCCCATGATGGTCGTGAACATGGGGATGATGATATTCATCAGCGGCACCAGCGAGTTACGGATGCCGTGGCGCAGGGTCGCCTGGCTTTCAGTCAGCCCCTTTGTGCGCGCCAGCAGCATAAAGTCTGAGCCTATCGTCTCGGCCAGCTCACCGCGCAGGTAACGCGCGACACGGGCAATGGGGCTGAACGCCAACGCCAGGATCGGCAGAACCAGCGATATAAATTTGGCTACTCCAACCGCGCTGGGGTCGTAAATAATCGGAAACCATCCCCACTTGTACGCGCAGAAATATTGCAGCCCGGTCGCAAAAATAAACGACGGCACAGATATGAAGATGACGACCAGGAAGGAGACCAGATAGTCGACGCCGCTGTTTTTCTTCAGCGCCATTGCAATACCGGCCGCCATGCCAAGCGGCAGCGCAATGCACAGCGAGTACACATTGACATATAAGGCGACAGGGATTTTCTGGGCGACAATGTTCCAGACCGGCATGTTCGGGTTCAGCTTGAGCGACAGCCCCCAGTCCCAATCCAGCACGATGTTTTTCAAGTACAGGAAATACTGCACAATGATGGGCTTGTCAAAGTTGTATTTTGCATTCAGCGCCGCCATCATTTCCGGCGTCAGCTCATCATACCCTTCATAAATATTCCCCGGCATCAGGCGCAGGACAATAAAGCCAATGGTCAAAATGATAAATAAGGTGATGATGGTCGCCAAAAGCCTTTGCAGGATATAATTTCTCATGCAACCAAACCTTTCTTTCTGTCTCTGGATAAAGGGGAGCGCAGCGGCGCGCTCCCCTTGTGCGCAGAAGACCATAAGCAGACGTGCGGGCATACGTTCGGCCAGAGTCAACGTCCGTATCCCCTAGCCGCCGGCTGCCGGCGCTCAGGAAGGCGCTCCCAAACGCCGGCTGCGGTGTTCGCGCTTCAATATCCCGCGCCCTGCGGCAGGGCGGAGAGCCGCCGGGCGCAGTCCTCCGTCCGGCGTCCGCAGGACGCCTTTCCGGGCCGGCTGACTATTCCTCTACAATGCGGGCAAATTTCCACCCAAAGCCGACGTTGACGACATAGGAATTGTCGGGGGTCGGCAGCTGCACACGCTCGGATTTCAGGTAACGGCTCGGGTTTTCCATGACTGGGATAATGGGCAGGTCTTCAAGCATGATATGCTCCATCTCAAAGGCCATCTCGAGCTGCGCTTCCTTGTCAAAGCGCTCTTCAGTCTGGTTTGCGCGGATCCAGAGATCGTCCAGCGCTTCGGAGAAATACGGCTCATTTTTCTGGGCATAGGTGCTTCTCCAGACGTTATAGCCGTTCCACGGCGAGATTTTGCTGGTCACCCAGCCGCCCCAGCCAAGCTCGTATGACGACGGGTTATTGACCCAGTCCTTCTTGGTGGCGGTCATCTGCGAGTTGGGCATACCCTGAATCTCAAGCGTAAAGCGGTCTGCGCCAAACAGCTCGCCCCAAGCCTTTTGCAGGTATTCAGAGCAGGTCTTATAGCGCGAATTGTCGCTGCTGTACAGAAGCGTCAGGGTAACTGAATCAAGGCCCGTTTCCTCCAGCGCCTTCTCGAAGTACTCGACCGCGGCCTCGGGGTCATAAGCATAATTGTCGGGAACCCATTCAGGATGGGCCTGCGCGAACATTTCGCGGTAATTTTCACCCGTCTCCACATCTCCAATGACCATCTGCGGCTGCACCCACCACGCGGGGATGGAGTTGCCGGCGGCGGCAACCGACACGCGATCGGTGCCGTGATACAAGGCCTTACGGAAATTTAGATTGTCAAGAATGGGCTGATCGGGGTTTTTCATATTGATGCTGATGTGGTACAGCGAGGTGGCGTCGCTGGTGATCAGGCGGGGATCCTCCTGATACTGGTTATATTCCTCATTACCCAGCGAAACGTAGTCGATTTCCCCGTTTAAGAACATTTGCAGGGTGGTCGATGTGTCGGTGACAACACGCTCTACAACTTCCGCAAGCCAGATTTTATCGGCAAATACCCAGTCGGGGTTCTTCTGGTATGTGATGGAAGCGCCAGGAATCCATTCCTTGATGGTGAAGGAGCCTGCCGACATGTATGTATCGGCGCTGGTGCCGTACATGGTGGCGGTGCGATCCTCGTTCATTGCCGCTTCGTATGTGGGCTCGTGAACCATGGCGAGCGAACAGTTAAAGCACAGATGGGTCATAATTTCATCCGCTGTGACCGGTGCGGCCGTTGTCAGCTCGACAGTATAGTCGTCGATTTTTTTCAGGCCGACATCCTCCCACTCACACTCGCCGGCAGTGTATTCGGCGCCGTTGAGGACGGTGATGGTGTTGCTGTTGAAATAGGAGGCGCGGGTATTGAGCAGCTTAGGGTCGATAAGCATTTTATAGCTGTACATAACCGTATCTGCGTTCAGCGGGTCGCCGTTTTCCCAAACCAGGCCCTCGCGCAGCGGGATTTGCCACACTGTCTGCGTATCGTCCATCTGCTGCGGGATATCAGAGGCAAACTCCGGCAGATAGGTAAAGGTATAGTCATCGCTGATGTAGGACCGGTAAAGATAGATGGCCAGCATGTCGGCAGCGTCGCTGTCGCGCGACATCGAGTACATATGGCCGTTCAGGGTCGAAATATCGGCGCTTACGGCGACGCGCAGGGTACCTTCGCCCTCCGGCAGCGGAGTATCGTTGCCCGTGTCTTCCGGCTGCGTTTGACCGGGGTCGTCCTGTACAGAGGGATCAGACGGGGTGAGATCGGGCTCTTCACGCTGGCAGCCGGCAAGGGTGCCCAAGCCCAGCATGAGAACGAGCAAGAGCGCTAAAGTCCTTTTCATTGATGTACATCTCCTTTTTCCCTTTATATTATGAAGGCGGCTCCGGGTTAACCGTCCTTACATCAAAATAAAACCAATATTTGCATTTTTTTGCAATTT
>CAJMOV010000037.1 GCA_905215125.1 uncultured bacterium
GAAATCAGTTGACGGGTCAAACCGTCCGGGGGTTCGAATCCCTCCATCTCCGCCAAAGGGCTTATAATGGATATCCATTATAAGCCCTTTCTTTATCCGGCAGAATGACCCCTCACGGATGAGTATTCCGCTTATAAAATTGTCCTTGTGCTGAGAAATCCGAGCGGACATAAATACCTGCCGTTGTGGAGAAGGCGCTGCAGCTCAGCCAGCTTTGACTTCTCTTCGCGGGTATTCCAGTTTCTCAGTAGAGGTCTGGCCCAAGCGCCCCGCACCGAGCTGCATGCAGGATTAATGGCCAACTCCACCCCGAAGGCCAAAGCGCAGTATCGTTTCTCTGGATGCTCTGGCTTGATATAGAGAGCGTCCGTCTCGGCCCTCAACGCCGATAGCTTAAAGGCTTTGACATACAGATAGTTGCTTTTTTAAGAAAGCCTCTTTCTTTTCCTGCGGCCAGGCGGCTGATGGGCACAAGGCTCGGGACAGCCTTTCCTGCAGCATAATTTAAACCAGCTTCTGCCCGTTTCCTCCAGCGCCGCAGCTCTGCAACGTCTCTGGATGATCCTTTTGGTACAGCTCGGCCAGCTTTTGAAAGCTGGCCGGGCTGATGACATGCTCCATACGGCAAGCGTCCTGCTCGGCAGCCTTTGGATCCACACCGGCCTCCATCAGCAAGCGGGTAAAAAAGCAGTGCTTTTCATAGGTCTGCTCCGCTGCTTCCCGGCCCATATCGGTCAAGTGCAGGAGGAAGCCCTCATCCATGGTGAGAAAGCCGCCGATCTTCAAGGCAGCCACCGCACGGCAGACGCTGGGCTTGGATACCCTCATGTGCCGGGCCACATCTACAGAACGCACCATGCCGAGCTTCTTTTGGAGAAACAATATGGCTTTCAGATAGTCTTCTCCCGACGCATGAAGCTCCATTTTACCTCCTATCCCAATCGTTCAGAAAAAAATCCAACAGGCGTTTTTTCCCGTTGCCGTCCTTTATAGAATAGCTTTCCAAAATTCGCCCTTTTTCCAAATGAAGGACATAGTTGCAGCAGCGCAGGATAAATTCCGGATCATGCGTCACAACAAGCGCAGTCCTCCCGGCGTCTGCCACCTGATTGACTGCATTGGCCGCCTGCCTCATGTGAAAAAGGTCGAGACCGCTTGTAGGCTCGTCAAATAAAATCAGGGGGCGCTCCGAGGCGATCGCAGACGCAACCGCCACACGCTGCTTCTGCCCGCCGGACAGCCCCATCGGGTGGCAGCCCTCATAGGGCAGCAAATCCATCTCTTTCAGGATTTCTCTCGCTCTATGCTTGTCCTCGCTTTTCATACTGAGCAGGATTTCATCCAGGACGCTTTCGGTAAAAAGCTGGTGGTTTACATCCTGCATGACCATATAGCAGAGCTTTAGCCGCTCTTTTCTGTAATAGGCTCTGTTCTGAGCCTGCACCGTCCCCCTGCACCGTTTTTCCAATCCGCAAAGGCACCGGGCAAAGGTGGATTTTCCCGCGCCGTTACGCCCGATGATGGCTGTGGCGCTACCGGATGGGAAAGCGGCTTGCGTTATATGCAAGGCTTCCGGCTCATGCCTATAGGCAAAGGAGATGTTCTCCATCCTCCAGGCCGCTTGATCCACCCTCTGCGGCGGCCCTTCCGTCTCTGAAAGTCCGGCAAGCTCAAGAGGGCGCAGCCCCATTTCATCCCTCTGCCTGGCAGGCAGGCGGCAAAATTCCCCCGCTGTATAATCCCCTGCAATTTCTCCGTCCTTCAGGTACAGAACACGGTCAAAAAGGCCGGACAGATAATGCAGCCGATGCTCAGAAATGACGACGGTCTTTCCCTGTGATTTCAAAGCAAAGAGAAGCTGCCGGAGATCAGCGATAGCGTATGCGTCAAGGTTGGATGACGGCTCGTCCAGCACATAAATATCCGGGTCAACCGCCGCTGCCGAGCCGCAGGCGATCCTTTGTTTTTCGCCCCCGGACAACGAAAAAATACTTCTGTCAAGCAGCGGCTCCAGCTTCAGCTGCGCGGCTACACGTTTCACCCGTTCCATCACAGCCTCCTCCGGCATCCCATGATTTTCCGGGCCGAAGGCCAGCTCGCCGGTCGTGTCCACATTGAAAAACTGGTAACGCGGATTTTGAAATACAGAGCCGACCCTCAGGGAAATATCAAACAGCGACAGGTCGCGGGTATCCTTCCCGTCCAGACAGACAGATCCGGTATAGTCCCCCTCGTGGTAATGCGGAATAAGGCCGTTGAGCAGGCGGGTCATCGTGGTTTTCCCGCAGCCGGAAATTCCGCAGAGCAGGACAAAGGAACCGTCTCCAATGGTACAGGAAATATGCTTCAGGGCGCCCCCGGACCGTTTTTCGCTGCCTGGCAAATTGTTGGCCGGGTAGGCAAATGACACATCCCTACATTCGATCACCTTGCTCACCCCCTAGCAGCCAGCACACAAATTTGCGCTGCAAATGCGCCGAGACAGAGCAGCAGGAAAAGAATATCCCATGCATGAAAGCCCAGCTTGCAGATGTTTGTCCGTTTCACCGGCCCTCCCAGCCCCCGCGTCAGGGCTGCCTGAGACAGCTCTTCTCCAATTTTGACAGAGCAGATCATCATAGGGACAATCCTATATTCTAAAATCGCGCCAGCCCTGCCGCCGCCAAAGCGGATGCCGCGCATCTGCATGGCGTCCCTGATGGCACCCCATTCCTCTGCAGCAGTAGGGAAAAACCGAAACATTACGGACATGGGAATTGTGATTTGCTGCGGCAAGCGGATTCGTTCCATCGCCGCGACAAATTCACTGACCGTTGTCGTCGTCACCACGAAATATCCCATGACCACGCCGGGCGTAAAGCGCAGCAGGATACCTACGGCGGCTACTGCAATATAGTTTGCTGCGCCGGTCAGCCGGGACAGGCACAGCATTTCCAGGCACAGGCTACCCGCGAAAATCAGGATATAGAGAATCGCGCCTTTCCATTTCCCGGCCGCTAGCAAGAGCAGCATGGGGATGGCCGCCAGCACAATGATGTAATACTGCATGATGCCTTCATGCGAGCCGCCTAAAATGAAAACGGCTATGACAATCAGCACCGCCAGCTTTGTCCGGGGATCCAATACAATACCTTTGTCGCTTTTTTGACTTGCAAGAAGCTCGCGGCCCATTACACAATTCCCGCCCGCTCAAAATGCTTTTTGAAAATCTTTCGTCCGATCAGCCCGCCCGCAAGACCGCTGACAAAAGCGGCCACCAGGAGCGCCGGCAGAATCCAGTCGGGCATGTAGGCCATAAGCGTGTCGGCGTATTCCTGCCCGTAGCCGGGAATTAAGCTCTGATAGTAGGCGTCCCTCGTTACAACGATGGGAATAAACGCGCCGATTACCCACATGGAAAAGACGCCGTGGGTCAGCACCTCCCGCCTGGCGCTCCCGTAGCCGCAGCCCTTCAACATAAGGTCAGAGAGCAGGCCGAAGGCCAAGCCGCTGGGGATGCACCAGTAACCCATACCGGTCAGCAGCATAATGATACCGAGCAGCCCCCCGCAGATGGTGAGCATACCGAATTTCTTGATTTTGGAAAAGAACAGCATCATCGGGATACCGCCGACAAGCGGAACAATCACGCTGATAAGTGGTATAAAAATCGGGATAAAGCCAATAGACGCCGCCGCGAAAATGACGATAAAATAAATCGCCGTGAAAATACCAACATTGATTAAATCCTTACCCTGCAATTTGTTCATTGCGAAGCCTCCTAACATGATTACCTTCTTTTGATTAGACTTGGCTAACCGCTTTTAATGGTAGCACACATCAGGTAGCGCTTCTATGCACATATCGGTATTTTAGGCCCGTATAGCAAGGAGTTTTTCTGTTTGTACAGGATAGCCATTGACCGCGAATTTATGCGCCGGTATAATAATATCAACTATTTTCCCTACTGAAAGAGGCCAATCGGTTGCGTGATATGATATACAGTATTTTGGAAAACAGCCATTCAGTTTCAGGTGTGACCTTAAAAAATGGTCCTAACAGCAGCGAGCTGTTTTTGGATCAGGGAAAGGGCGAGGGACGCATGACGTTCCATACGCTCTTCCCGGGCCTGACAGCAGCTTTCATTTTTGTAAATGCTCCCATGTGGCCGGAATCGGATGCGAATTCAATGATAAGGCCGCTGCTGATCAACTATTGCGTTTCCGGCAGAAGCGAATTGCTTTTGGACGACGGCTCATACATTTACCTGAAGAAAAACGATTTCTGCATCAGTAAACAGACGGCGCAGAAAGAATATGTCTTTCCCACAAGGCAGTATCAGGGCATAAAAATATACTTTGACCTCCCGCGCCTTTTGCAGTCCTGCGGCGAGCTGATGAGAGCCTTTTCGATAAACCTTGCCCATCTGGAAGAAAGCTATTGCGGGAAGCATAAAACATACATCAACGAAGCGGACAGCGGGCTGGAAGACATATTCCAAGCGCTCTGGCGGCTTTCTGAAAGGCCGTCGGATTTTCATTTGAAAATCTATACGTTTGAGCTTCTCCACCGGCTTCTTGACATGGAAATTCGGCCGCCGAAGGCCTGCGGCTTCTACACGGAAATACAGGTAGAGCTTGCGAAGCAAGCGGCGAAAATTCTTTCCGCTGATCTTCGCCGGCATATCCCTGTACGGCAGATTGCGGAACGCTTTTCAGTCAGTGAAACCAGCCTGAAGAACTATTTCCGTGGCGTATATGGGCAAAATGTCTCCGCCTGGCTGCGGGAAGTCCGCATGAACGAGGCTGCCGGGCTGCTCTCGGGCACCAAGCGCCCGATTGCTGAAATATCAGAGCAGGTTGGATATTCTAACCAGGGGAAATTTGCTGCGATATTTAAAAAGCAGTTTGGCATGTCTCCTTTGGCATACCGGCGCGCGAAGCGCTTGGAGCGCCTTGGTCTTAACGAGCGGTAATGATGCGCAGAAAACGCATATCCTGCGAACGGGGCGGCCCCTGAATTTCAGCTTCATTTCGTATATTTCAATCATTCTTCGCAAGAACGCCAATCTGCCCTGCGGGTGAGCGTATTGTATTTTATCAGCAGCACCGCACAGCAGGCTGAAAGCCGGAGGGCCCCTTTGGTCAGGATCCCTCCGGCTTTCTTTGCTTCGCCTTCTGTTATTCCTCTCCGTTCAGCCGCCACTGGGCGCTCTGGCTCTGGAGCTCTACCATTCGGCGGTAGAGACCGCCGCGCTTCATCAGATCCGCCGGCGCGCCCTGCTCCGCCACTCGCCCGTTCTCCAGCACCACAATGTGATCCGCCCCGGCCACGGTGCGCATCCGGTGGGCGATGACCAGTACCGTCTTACCGGCCAGCAGACGGGAGAGCGCCCCTTGCACCTTGGTCTCGTTCTCCACGTCCAGACTGGCGGTGGCCTCGTCCAGCAGGACGATGGGGGCGTCCTTCAAAAGCGCCCGGGCGATGGAGATCCGCTGACGCTCGCCGCCGGAGAGCTTCGCCCCGTTTTCCCCGATAGGAGTATCGTAGCCCTGAGGCAGACGGCGGATGAACTCCCCGCAGTTGGCGGCTTCCGCCGCAGCCCGCACCTCATCGTCGGTGGCGCCGCGCTTGCCTAGGCGGATGTTCTCCATCACGGTGTCGTCAAAAAGCACCACATCCTGGAACACCATGGAATAGTCGCTGAGCAGCACCTCCGGATCCACGGTGGAGATGTCTACGCCGCCCACCGAGATGCTTCCTTCGGCAATATCCCACAGTCGGGCCGCCAGACGGGCGCAGGTGCTCTTGCCAGACCCGGAGGGCCCCACCAGGGCGGTCACTTCCCCTTCCTTTGCGGTAAAGCTCACGCCGTCCAGCACCTTCTTTTTGTCGTAGGAAAAGCCCACGCGGTCGAACACAATGTCATGGCCCTTGGGCTGAAAGCGCTCTGCACCCTCTGCAGTCGGCGTGTCGTAAATTTCATTCATGCGATCAGCGGACACCTGGGACACAAACATTTCTGCTATGAGGGCCAGGCTCTGGTCAAATGGCGCGTACACCCGTGTGATAACCAGAAGGAACAAAAACAGCAGCATGAAGTCGATCTGACCGGAGAGGATCAGGTCGGCCCCCACCAGAATCGTGGTGGCCACGCCAAGGCGCATGATGACGCTGGCGGCATTGACAAAGATGCCGGTGCCCAGCTCGCCTTGAATGGTGACCCTCTCATGCTCGTCAATCTTCTGATTGAGTCCGGCCAGGTAACGCTCCTCCTGGTTGGCGGCGCGGATCTCCCGGACATTTTCCAAGGCTTCCTGAATGCCGTCAGACACCCGAACAGCCGCCTTTTTCGTCCGCTCAGAAGCGCGGGCGGAAATCTTCCGGGTGCCGAACAGCAGGCCGAACGCTACCGGCACACCCCACAGGCAGGCGACGGCCAGCCGCCAGTCATACACCAGCAAGCACGCTGCAATGATCGCTGTGGAGATGTAGGCGCCGTACAGATACCCCAGCACATGGGACCAGACATGCTCCATTCGGTTTACATCCCCCATGAGGGTTTCGGTCAGGTCTGCCAGATCCCGCTTTCCAAAATAGCCCAGGGGCAGCTTGCGCAGCCGCTCCGCCATGCTGAGACGGGTAGCCTTAACCTCGTTATAAACCAATCCATAGGTGGCATGGTACTGCTGTAGGTGGGTCACGAAGGACAGGACGACGAACACAACCACCAGCCCGATGAAAATAGCCGCGCTAGGCAATGGCTGTCCGTCCGTCAAGGTGCCTATAAAGTCATACATCAACAGGTACAGGATACCCATACCGCCCATGACGACTAAATTGACGATGACCGTCCAGAAGGCGCCCTTTTTGGTGTTCCGCACGCCCTGATCCGTCAGGGCGTATTTGCGCTGAAAGCTTTTGCTGAACATTTCTTTCACCCCTCTCTCATTGTTCGCTGGTGATCTTCCATTGAACCGCCTGGTTATAATCCGTCCACATCCGGGCATAGAGCCCCGCGGAAGCCGTCAGCTCCTGATGAGAGCCCTGCTCCACAATGCGGCCTTCCTCCAGTACAAGGATCTTGTCCGCACCCACAACGGTGGACAGGCGGTGAGCGATCATGATGACCGTGCGCCCGCGAGTCAGCTCGGAGAAGGCCTTTTGGATGAGCGCCTCATTCTCGGGGTCGGCGAAAGCGGTGGCTTCGTCAAGAACCACGATGGGGGCGTCCTTCAGGATGGCCCGCGCCAAGGCAATACGCTGCTGCTCGCCCCCGGAGAGGTAGGTTCCCTCGGATCCGATCAGGGTGTCCATGCCCTGGGGCAGCTTTTCTAGGATATCCCCGCATTGTGCGGCCATCAATGCCGCGTGTACCTGTTCGCGGGTGGCGTCCGGGCGGGCAGCCCGTACATTTTCAAGGATGGAAGTCTTGAACAGACGGCTGTTCTGGAACACAAAGGCGATCCGATCCATGAGCACATGGGGGTCGATCTGCTTTACATCCACGCCGCCTACCTTCACCGCGCCGGAGGTGGCGTCCCAGAAGCGGGGGATCAGGCTGGCGGCTGTGGTCTTGCCGCCGCCGGAGGGCCCCACCAGGGCCACGGTCTGCCCCGGCTCCGCCGTGAAGGAGACATGGGAGAGGGCGGGGGTCTCCGCGCCGTCATAGGTAAAGCTCACGTCCTCAAATTCCACGCGGCCGTCCCGGGGCGTCTGAGGGCGCTCGGGCGCTTTCAGCTCAGGGGCGTCCATGACCTGACCGATGCGGCCCAAGGCGGTGCCGGCCAGCATGATGCCCGCAGAGGCGAACATGATCTTGGCAAGCGCCGTGGAGATGATGGCGGAGAACACCGCGTAAAAGGCGAAGTTTGTGACAAACCCGGCAAAATCGTTACCGGCCAGGGCCCCGGGCGCAAAAAACAGCGCCGCAGGCACCAAAAACACAAAGGCCCCCTCGGTAAAGGTCAGATTGATGGACTGGGGAACCCGGCACACCTTGGCCTGATAATATTCGGATTTGTCGCTGTAATCCTCTATGGCCTGCTGGAACGCCTTGAACGAGTAGACCGTCTGCTGGAAGATTTTAACCACAGGAATACCGCGGACATATTCGGTGCCCGCCTTGGTCATGCGGTCCTGGGCCGCCTGGTACTCGGCCATCAGCTTGGCATTCTTGCCGCCCATCATGGAGAACATCGCCACTACCGAAATGACCGCCGCCAGCAGACAGGCTGCGCCCATCCGCCAGTCAAAGACGAACATCATCACCAGCATGGCCAAAAACAGGGTGATAGTGCCCACAATGTCCGCCAGATTGTGGGCCAGCAGGGTTTCCGTGTCGGCTGCCGCCGCATCCAGCCGCCCGCGGATGAGACCAGAGGCGTTGGAATCGAAGAACCCCAGCGGTGCCTTCATCACACGGGCGACGCCCTGCTTACGGATGTTAGCCGCCGTGCGGAAGGCTGCCAGATGGGTACACATCAGCCCCGCGAAATACAGGACGATACCGCCCACCGCGAAGGCGAACGCCAGCCAGCCGTAGCGGGTTACGTTCTGCGCCTGGGTCCAGTCTGGCGCCACGGCAATGAGATCGCGGGCAGCCAGCCAGATGCAGATGTAAGGCGCCATGCTGAGCAGCATGGATACCGCCGACAGGGCCAGCCCCAGGAAGGTCAGCCCCTTATGACTTCCCGCGTAATCCAGCAGGATCGCCACATCGCTCTTTTTCTTCTGCTTCATGGAAAAACCTCCTCATAAGAGTTAGTAATAACTAACTATATTTCAAAAGATAGGGGCTCATTCCCCCATCAAATTCGACCAACCAGCAGTATAAAACGCCCGCAGCTGCTCTACGTCCCGCAGAGCCTGCTCATAGGGCATATCGTGGATCACCACCTCGAAGATGCCGCTGAACATCCCGCTGGCGATGATATGGCACAGGGACTGGCTCACCTGTGGGATGCTCCGCCCCATACGACGCAATACCTCCATGTACCGAAGGGTGGAAGCTACCTCTACCTCCACCATGTTATGGATAAAGCTCTCATAGCTGGTCCCCTCCGCACAGCAGAGCAGCAGCTTCACCGGCTCCCGGTGTGCGCAGATATAGTCCACCATCCAGTCGACACAATTACCCGATTCCACACCCATGTGGTCAGGCTGCTGCTCCTCCGGCAGCTCGGCAAAGGAGGTCTGCGCCTCCATAAACCTTCCCATGAGGGCGGCGGCATGGGGCTCTACGATGGAGTTGAACAGGGCCTCCTTACTGGAGAAGTAACCGTAAAAGGCTCCTGTGGTCACACCCGCATTCTTTACTATTTGCCGCAGGGAAGCCCCTAAAAAGCCCTTGCCTAAAAACTCCGTCAGGGCTGCCTGCTGAATCCTTTCCAGTGTGACGCCGGATCGCTCCTCCACTCTACCCCACCTCCATAACATCGTTATATAGCAGCGTTATTATACTATTAAGCATAAAAAATGTCAATGGTAAATCAAAAAGGAAGCGCCTTGCACAGACGCTTCCCCTCTGATATGCGCAGTATTTTTTTCAAATTCTCAACCCATTACTACGCCGCTCTGCCTCGTCCGCAGGGAGATTCCACGCCTTACGCTTCGCCATCATATCAGGCTCTCAGGAAGCGCAGCGTTTCCGTATTGCCTTTTAAAAGGCCCGCCAATATCAGGCGGCGCTAGCCCACCTCTACATTGGCGATTTCAATAAACAGCTGGTCGCTGCCGAAGCTGAAGGAAGCAATCCTTTCGCTGTTGAAGGCCGCATACTGGTGAGCTGAGGTAAACGGAAGCAGCACGGCCTGATCCGCCGCAAAGGTAAGCACTTCATTGTAAATTTCCTGCACCCGGGCGAGGTCAGCGGTACTGTCCAGCTCCTTGATGGTCTCCGTGCCGTTTTCCATGGTGAGGGCAACCTGCCATAAAATCGGGTCGGACATCATTTCAGGGTTCATATTCGTCATGGTGAGGAAGGGATCATAGTATCCGCCGTAAGTTGTATGCAGCGAAAAATCAAAATCAGCGGAAACCTGCGTAAACCAAGTCATATTATCCGATCCGCGGGGCGTCACCTCAAAGCCTGCTTCACCCAATTCCTGCGCAATGACAAGTGCCGCATCGTCCATTGTTCCCTGATTGGCGATATAGTCCAGCGTGACGCTTAATTTTGCGCCATCCTTTTCACGGATACCATCTCCATCGCTGTCCACCCAGCCGGCATTTTCCAGCAATTCCTTTGCTTTATCCACATCATAGCTATATGCTGTCGTCTCTACGTCGCAGTAAGGCAGCGAGACGTCAAGCAGCTGCTCTGATGGCGTTTCAAGGCCAGAAAATACGCTGACACTGATCGTATCCTTATCAATCGCATATGCAACAGCTTGACGAACGTCTGCATCGTTAAACGGGGCTTTCTGCGTATTGAAGCCGATAAAGCGGCTGTTGGAAACGCTGTCGTCTAAAACCGTTCCAATCCCATCGGCTGAAGAAAGCTCCGCGTAGCCGGCAAAGCTCAGCCGGGATGTGCCCGCCAGCAGATCCACTTCGCCGTTACGCAGCGCGAGGACCGCCGCGTCGGGGTCTGCAATCACCTTTACGGTAAATTCGTCCACATCGGGCTTTTCGCCCCAATAATTGGGATTACGGACGAAAGTATAAGAGGTTCCGTCGCCATCCCCCTCATACATGTAGGGGCCTGTACCCATTGTCTGGGTCATCAGCTCTTCTTTTACCGTCAGGTCCTCATTAAACGCATTGGGAGATACAATCCCCATGGGGTTGCACATGGCAAGATCGTTCAAAACACCATAATAAGGAGTGACGAGGTGAATTGCCATGGTATGTTCGTCCACCGCTTCAATCGACTCCGTGAGTGTTCCAATCTTACCAAAAGATGCAATATAGGCTCCCAAGTTGGAGAATGCCGCCTCCAAGCTGGTTTTTACTGCCTCCGCATTGAGATCAGCTCCGTCTGAGAATTTCACACCTTCTTTCAGGTGGAAGGTATAGGTCAGGCCATCGTCGCTGATGTCCCACCTTTCAGCCAGTCCAGCCTTAAATTCACCGCTTTCCCGAACGACGAG